>JBEBGB010000726.1:0-2766 GCA_040081675.1 Vicinamibacterales bacterium | reverse complement strand
GGAGGCAGTCTCATTTGCCTCGGCGCGTCGAGCGGATTGGCGATCAGCGCCTTCGAGCTGCCTCTTCGAGACACGACTCGCGACAACGAGGGCCAGCCGTTCGTGCCGGGCTCCATCGTCCGGCTGAACCTGGACCCTGCGCAGCCTCTCTCGTTCGGCATGGAGCCGACCACCGCGGCGTTCTTTGCGTTCAGTTCTGTGTTCGGCGCGGCATCGGCAACCCCGCGTACGGCACCGTACGTCGAACCATCGACCGATGCGGGCCTGCGGGCCATCGCGCACTACGGCGAACGCGATGTGCTCTTGAGCGGGTGGCTCGAGGGAGAGGACCTCATCGCCGGCCGTGCCGCGATCGTGGAAGCCTCGGTGGGCACGGGACGCGTCGTGCTGTTCGGTTTCCCGGTGCAGCATCGCGGCCAGTCGCTCGCGACGTTCCGGCTACTGTTCAATGCGCTGTTCACCTCGCCGACGGCGCCGGTGTTGGCGCGCAAGTAACAGCTCATTCCGGCCCTGGGATCAGCGATTCGGGATTCTCCAGAGGAAGATCTCCAATCCATTCACGTCGCGCGTCTCGTCTGGCAGCCATCGGTCCCCCATCGCAAAGTGATGCGACACGATACGTGCGCCAGGCCGAAGCTGTGCACGCAGCGCGGGGATGAGTTCGATGTTCATACCCGGCAGGAGGAACAACGTGACGACGGTCGCGCCGCGGATGTCGGCGTGGAACAGGTCCCCGATAACGAATCGGACGGATGCATCGACGCCCGCCTTCCGTGCGTTTTGCTCGGACTGACGCACCAGCGCAGGATCGATCTCGACACCGACGCCGCGCGCGCCGTACTTCTTCGCTGCAGCGATTGGGATGCGGCCATCACCAGAGCCGAGGTCGTAGACAACATCCGCAGACGTGACTTCCGCGAGTTCCAGCATCGCCTCGACGACGTTATCCGGCGTCGAGAGAAAGCGAACGTCAGGCCGGCGTTGTGGCGCCTGGCCACGCGCGAAATCCGGCATCAGCGCAAGACCCACCGCCGTCGCACCGCAGACCAGCGCGAACGTCAACCTGTTCACGGGGCAAGTGTATTGCCTCGCCCGGTCCACTTGCCCGACCCTCTAGCATTTGACTTCGCTCAATCACGACTCCGACGTTGGGCGATAGGCTCTGGGCGCTAGGCTTTAGGCGTGGACCTAACGCTCACGCAGTTGGTTCGTCCTCCTGTCACGGCCCCGCCCACCCGGACCGTCCCGACCGTCCCGGCCTTCCCGGCCTTCCCGGCCCTGTTAACCTTCGGGCCCTCTCTTCCGTCTTAGATGTAAAGATACGGAGGACCCAGTGCCCGAAGTCATCATCGTCCCGTCGTTGTTCTTCATGATTGGTTACGTCGTGTGGGTGCTGGCCAACGCATGGTCTCGTCGCAATCGGCTGAAACTGGTGACCGAATTCCACAGCAAGCTCCTCGATAAGCTCGGGTCAGTGAAAGACTTCGGTGAGTTCGTGCAAACCGAGGCAGGAACGCGTTTCATGTCCGATCTCGGCGCCGAGCCAGCCAATGTTGGGGGACCGCACGAACGCATCCTGCGCGCCGCACAGCTCGGCATCGTGCTCTCTTGCCTCGGCGTGGGATTGCTCGTGCTCAGTTTCTTCTCGCCGACGTTGGCACACAGAGGCCAGGAAGGCTTCAACGCGTTTGGCACGGTCGCCTTGTCGCTCGGAGTGGGGTTCATCATCTCTGCCGTGGCCTCCTATCGCTTGTCTGGAAGACTTGGGTTGCTCGGCAGGGGCGCTTCCAGCGCCACGCAAGAGCCGCTGACGTCACGTCTCTGATGGGTACCTGGTCCGATTTCATGGCTGCGCCAACGATGGACGCCGCTGTTCCCGCCGTGCAGGTCGCGCCAGAGCTGTTGAACGAGCGCGAGTTTCACGCGCTCTACGCGCGCATCGCGTCCCCGCTGCGTGCCTACGTTGCGCGCACGCTTGGCAGCCCGGTCCACGCCGACGACATCGTGCAGGAGACGTTTCTGCGCCTGCTGCTCAAGCCCGTTCCCACGCGAGAGGACGATGAGCTGCGCGCATACGTCTTCCGTATCGCCAGCAACCTCGTGGTGGATCACTGGCGTGCACGCAAGCACGAAGCGACCAGTGAGATTCCCGAGCGCGGCGAGCAGGGACGCGACCACGTTCTGCGCCTGGACGTCAGTCGGCTCTTCGCGCGGCTCAAACCACGTGAGCGTCAGCTCGTGTGGCTCGCGCACGTGGAGGGCGCGGACCACAAGGAAATCGCCGCCACACTGGGCCTGCGTTCCGGAAGTATCCGCGTGCTGCTCTCGCGCGCGCGCCATCGGCTCGCGCGGTTGTTGCGCGACAACGGTCACCATCCTGGGGAGCGACGCTGATGTTCGGCAAGCACAGCGACGACGAACGTCTCGTCTCAGGCGCCATGGAGACACTGGCGCAGACACCGCTCGAGCAGCGGCCGCTGCCCGACCCGTCATTCATCTGGTGGAAAGCGCAATTGCTGCGACGTCGCGAAGCGGAGCGGGAAGCCACGACGCCGATCGACGTCGGCGACAGGTTCCATGTGGGCGCGGCGATCCTCGGCGCAGCAGCACTGGCCTTCGGCGCCTGGGACCAGATGCCGTCGCTCTCCTTGTCCGCCGCAACAGGGCTGACTGTCGCGCTGGGCGCGGTTGTTCTCTTGTCCGTTGTCTTGCTCGCAACCTGGGACGGCCTACGCCACTAACGTCCGACCCTCCTGACCCTCCGAC
>JBEBGB010000725.1:0-2767 GCA_040081675.1 Vicinamibacterales bacterium | reverse complement strand
CCTTCGTGTCTTCGATCTGATCTATGTGTTGACGGGAGGCGGCCCAGGGACAGCCTCAGAGCCGATCTCTCAGTACACGTTCAACGCCATCCTGCAGAATCTTCGCTTCGGTTTCGGCTCAGGACTCGCCGTCATGGTGTTTGCGGTCACCTTCGTGCTGGCCCTCATCTACATCCGGGTGCTTGGCCGCAGTCTGACGGAGCCAGTCGCGTGAGTCGATGGCGAGGCTGGGCGCTCACTCTCGCCATCGCCGCACTGGTCGCGGCGTTCATGCTGCCGTTGTATTGGATGATCGTGGCGTCGGTCACTCCCGATGCGCGTCTCTTCGAAACGGCCGCACTGATCCCGTCGACGATCGTGTTCGACCACTATCGGGCGCTCTTCGACGAGAGAAACTTCTGGATCCCGATCCGCAACTCGCTTGTCGTCGCTTTGTCCACAGCGCTGATAGCGGTGCCCATCGGTGCCATGTCCGCCTATGCACTGGCTCGGTTGACGTTTCGCGGAAAGTCGACGCTGCTGGCACTGGTGCTGGCTGTGTCGATGTTTCCGCAAATAGCCCTGGTGTCGCCCCTGTTCATGCTGCTGCGGGCGCTGCGACTGATTGATACCTTTCCAGGCCTCGTGCTGCCGTACTTGACCTTCGCGACGCCGCTCGCGATCTGGCTGCTCGTGGGTTACTTCCGGCAACTGCCGCCGGAGCTGGAGGAGGCAGCCATGCTCGACGGCGCTTCGCGCCTCAGGACCCTTGTGGAGATCGTGGCGCCGCTCGCGGCACCCGGTCTGGCGACCACCGGCATCCTCACATTTCTCTATTGTTGGAACGAATTTCTGTTTGCGCTGTCGTTCACCATGGGCCCGGATCGCTACACCGTCCCCGTGGCGATTGCTTTGTTCCGCGGCCAGTACCAAGTGCCGTGGGGACAGATCGTGGCAGCCGCCGTTGTTGCAACCATGCCAGTGGTGGCGGTGGTCCTCATCTTCCAGCGCCGCATCGTTTCTGGGCTGACCTCGGGCGCACTGAAAGGGTGAGATGGCGTCGATTGCGCTCGAGGGCGTCGAGAAGATCTATGCGACCGGACACGGCGGCGTGCGCTGCCTGACGCTGACCGTCTCGGACGGTGAGTTTGTCGTGCTGGTTGGACCGTCTGGAAGCGGCAAGAGCACGACACTCCGCCTGATAGCCGGGTTGGAAACACCCACGCAGGGACGCATTCTGATCGGTGGCCAGGACGTAACACTGCTGCCACCCCAGGATCGCGACGTGGCGATGGTATTTCAGAGTTACGCCCTCTACCCGCACAAGAGCGTGCGCGACAACCTCGCCTTCGGCCTGCGGATGCGACACGTCGATGCCCAGGTCATCGATGCGCGGATCCGCCACACCGCTGATGCTCTGCACATCGGTGACCTGCTCGAACGGCGGCCGTCTCAACTCTCTGGCGGACAGCGACAGCGGGTGGCACTGGGTCGCGCGATCGTGCGCGAGCCGAAGGCCTTTCTCTTCGATGAGCCGCTGTCGAATCTCGACGCCGGGCTTCGACTCGAGACCCGAGCCGAAATCGCGCTGCTGCATCAGCGACTCCAGGCGACGATGGTCTATGTGACGCACGATCAAGAGGAGGCCATGACTCTCGGCGATCGGATCGTCGTCATGTGCGACGGCGACGTTGTTCAGGCGGGTCCTCCGATGGAGGTGTACGCGCAGCCGGCCTCCTTGTTCGTTGCGCGCTTCATCGGCTCACCACCCATGAACATCCTCCGAGACATGCCTCAGCTCGCGTGTGCGCCTGGCACGGTGGTCGGCATTCGCCCACACGACGTCACCGTTGTCGGGCACGCAGGCGCCGACGCGACGGCGACAGTCGTCCTTGTCGAGGCGCTTGGCAGGGACCAGTTCGTGCACTTGCGCCTTGCGACTCCGGAAGGGCAGCGGCTCATGGCCGTGGCGTCGCCGGATGTTCGCATCGACGCCGGCGAGTCGGTTGGATTGCGGTTCAGGCGAGATCGGCTGCACCTGTTCGACGCCGCATCAGGTGCACGTATCACCTCATCAGACGCGCCGCGGCCCGTTTCCCCATGAGTCGGTCTCGTTGTTCGCGCGGGTGTACGATTCGAGAGTGAAGAGTCACAGCCACGCCCGCATCTCCCTTCATGGATCAGAGAGAGGTGCTGCCGTCGTCGCCTTCGTGCTCGGCTTCTCTGTGGCGATGGTCATCGCCCTCGGCGCCGTGTGGGCGATGCGCTCCGTGTGGCTCGGACAGCCGCGGATCGACACGTCAATGCCGACCGTCGTTCGCCAGGTCCAGCAACTGCAGCGGCTCGAAACGGTCGTGTTCGGGATGGACAAGATTGTTGCGGGAGGGCAGGAGAGTCGCTATCTGCCGAAACTGCTGGCCGGAGATCGGCTGTTGCTGATGGTGTACGGGGAAGTCACGGCAGGCGTCGACCTTGGCCGAATCGGTCCAGCCGACATCGTGATTTCGGGCCCGAGCGTGCGAATCTCGGTGCCGCCGGCCGAGATCTTCACCACCAGAATCGACAACGAACACACACGCGTGTACTCGCGTGAAACGGGCTTGTTCTCTGCCGTCGATCCAAATCTCGAGTCGGAGGTGCGCCGGGTCGCCGAACAGCAGATTCGGCAGGCGGCGCTGGACCAGGGCGTTCTGCAACTCGCCAGGACCAATGCGAGCGTCACCCTCAGGAACTTCTTGCGCGGCGTCGGATTCGAGCAGGTCGACGTTCACTGATGGCGAGATCTGTC
>JBEBGB010000724.1:0-2767 GCA_040081675.1 Vicinamibacterales bacterium | reverse complement strand
GCGGTCGCCCGTGCGCCGCTCAGCGCCGCCAGCCTGATCCGAGTCAGCCATTCGGCGGGACTATATCACGTCAGTTCATGAGAGACGCCGTGGGCGACGACACGAAGAGCGGCGCGGTCGCCGCCTCGTCTTGCTCGGGCGCGTCTTCGAAACCCGCGCTCGTATAGGTGACGACTGGGATGTCGCGCGTCTCGGCGTCCAACTTCAACATCGACAAAACGCTCAGGCCTTCGGCATCGTCGAACTCGAGACACAGGATGACGAGGTCGGGCTGCACCCGGCGAATCTGCGAGTAGGCATGCGTGCTCGACTCGACGAACACCACGTCGTAGTGCCCGGCGTCGAGTACCGGTTCGAGGACATGAAGGACGTCACGGCTGCCGTTGACGATGAGTGCTCGCTGCGTCCCGCTGGTGCCCAGCAGCGTCCGACCGATCCTTGTCGGTATCCTCGAGGGTCTCGCCTCTGTGTTCATCGTCGATGTCTCTCGCATGCCGCTCCACGGTTTCACGTCGCGTGCCATTTCGGCGCGACCGAGTTTCCCTGCAATCCGCGTCGCGGCGACCCGGTCAGTCCCGGGTCAAGCGTGCCCCTGACCTCTACAGCGCTCTCTGAAGGCCGCAACCACCAGAACGACGCGGCGCCCAGCCGTGTTCTTCTTATCGGCCTGGCGCGGCGGTTGATTGCCGGAAGTGCGTGGACGGTCTTCACAGCGTTCCTCACGTCGGCGTACAAAACGACTTTGTGCGTCCAGCGCGACGTCAGGTGTGTCACTGCCGATGCGCCGCTTCACACACCATGGCGCGGTGTCGCAGTGTCAGTGCAGCTTCGCAAGTAGTGCGACGGCCTTCTGTTTGAACTCCTTGTCTTCAGGTGTCCAGTCCGGATTCAGCGGAGCATCGAGCACGCGCCGCAGTTCGGTGCGTGCCTCCGCGACGCGCTTCGCATCAACCAGCAGCTCCGCCAGGAAGTAGCGTGAAACGGTGCTGTTCTCGTCGTAGACGAGCGAGGCGCGCAGGTGCTGCTCAGCGCGCGACATGCTTCCACCGAAGAGCGACGGTACCTTGTGATAGTACCGGCCGAGTGCGCGGTCTGCGGAACCTGCCAGATAGGACGCGTCGATTCGCAGCACCGTTTCGAGCTCTGTACGAATGGGGCCGCGATACCTGAGGCCCGCCCGAAGCCCGAAGTGTTCAGCCAGCTCACCCATGTTGGCTGCGGTCCAGAAGTGACCTTCAGGACGATTGGGCTGAAGCTGCCTGGCTGCTTGCGCGGCCTTGATGCCCTGCTCGAGGAACGTGCGTCGTTCCTTATCGGCTCCGTGCCCGCCGAGCCAGTAACAGATCCGTGCAAGCTTCCACGCCGAGTCGAAGTCTGACGGGTCGTGATTGAGATCAGCCGCCCAGATCTCGGCCGCACGTTTCGCGCTGGAGAGGTTGTCCCGGTCGGCGTAGAGCGCATCCACCTCTTGCGCGCGGACGAGGCTGCACGCGAGCGCTATGTAGAATAGGCAGATGCAGGATCTGGTGAGAGACCTTCTCGCGTCCCTGGGCGAGGATCCGACTCGGGAAGGCCTCGTGAACACGCCGAAGCGGGTCGAGAAAGCGCTGAAGTTCCTGACGAGCGGGTATGACGCGGACATCGATCAGGTGCTGAACAACGCGCTGTTCACGGTGGATTATAGCGAGATGGTGATCGTCAAGGACATCGACTTCTATAGTCTGTGCGAGCATCACCTGCTGCCCTTCTTCGGCAAGTGTCATGTGGCGTATCTGCCGAGCCGCCAGGTGATCGGATTGAGCAAGATTCCGCGCCTGGTCGATGTCTTCAGCCGGCGGCTGCAGGTGCAGGAGCGCCTCACGAGTCAGATTGCGGAGACCATTCGCGAGAAGATCGCACCACTCGGCGTCGCCGTCGTTGTCGAGGCCACGCATCTGTGCATGTCCATGCGCGGCGTCGAGAAGCAGAACTCCTGCGCCGTGACCAGCTCGATGCTCGGTGCGTTCCGCGACGATGCGCGCACGCGGATGGAATTCCTCGAGCTGATCAAGCTTCGCGGTGTGTCCACCCGGCACGATAGTCCGGCCGCCAGGCTCGCCTGCGTCGACGATTAGCCGGTCAGGCCGCGCGCCTTGTCGATCAGTGCGGTCAGCCTCTGGTGGCAGTCGCTACGGCTATACTGACCGCATGCGTGTTTCGACAGCGATGCTGATCGCGTCGGTCTTGCTGGTGTCGGCGCCCGGCTCCGCTCAGACGCGCCGCGCGGCCCCACCCAAGAGACCCGCGGCGGTCACCATTCCGCTGACACTCGAGGCGCCGGTCGTCACGTGCCCGACGCCGCTCGGCACCGGTGTCAACACCAAGCGCAGTTTTTGTGACGTCCTCGCGGGGCGCGATCCGGCAATGGGTATCGTCATCGTGCTTCCGGCGCACGTGGGCGACGTGAAGCTGACGTTTGATCTGCACAACCGGCACACCTATTCCGAAGAGCAGATGAGGGACAAACGCGCCGCCTTCGCACGCTACACGGCGGTGGTCGGTGCGCTCACCGCGGACAACACGCTCGTCAGTCGCGCCGCTGTCCAAAGCGAGTTTCGAGGCGCGCGAGATCTGGTCGATCGCGTATCCGGAGGCGCCGGACCGGCAGGTGTGAAAGCTGTTGCGCCAACCGGCACCGAGTCGATCACCATGACGGTGCCTGAGGCCGAGAGCCAGATCTCTATTCTTGGCGAGAAGTTGATGGTGGAACGAGCCGAGGGTTCCGCGA
>JBEBGB010000723.1:0-2775 GCA_040081675.1 Vicinamibacterales bacterium | reverse complement strand
CGAGCCTAGTAGGCCGTGTAGCCTTCGGTCAGCTCGATGTACACGCCCGAAGGATCGGTGATGTACGCGATCTTCAAGCCAATCGCGGGAATCTCTCGGTACGGCACGTCGAACTTGATGCCCTTGGCTTCCAGTTGCTTGACGAGCGCCGCGAGATCCTTGATTTCAAACCCGATGTGGTCGATGGCCCGACCCTTCGTGCCAACAACGGGCGCCTGGCTGGTGGCAAAGGACAGGTTCACGGTACCCGCATCGGCCGTGGACTTGATGGTGCCCCGCGAGCGCTTGGTGAGCGAGAAGGTGTCCACGTACCAGTCGAGCAGCTTCTCGAACTCCGGCGTCTGGAAGTGGATGTGGTTCGGAAGCGCTTTTGCCGACAGCGTCTTGTCTTCCTGCATCTCGACGCGCAACCCGTCAGGGCCGAGGAAGTAGGCGTTCGGGAATCCCTCGGCGCCGGTGAACTCCGACTGCACGGTGTAACCAGCGGCGCGCACGGCAGCCAACATCTCGGGCATGCTGCGGACCTTGAACCCGAAGTGGTCCATCACGGTGCCCTGCGAGGGTCCCGTAGGCGCTCGCTGCTGGAACGCAATGAGCATGTTCGGGAACTTGACCGTCATCAACGGTCCCTTCTGCACCCACACGCCTCCAAACATGTCGATCCACAGCTTCTTGTGGACCTCGACGTCAGCCACGCTGAGATGCACATGGCCGTAGGTGATGCCCGCGGCGTTCATCGGCGACAGCTGCGCGCGCGCAGGGCCGGCCACGGCCAGCAGCAGCGCGACAGTCAGACACAGTTTCTTCATTGATCCTCCGGCCGGTAACATACCGGCATCACGGGCACCTTGAAAAGGTAAAAACAGGCGATGGGCGGTATGGACTCTCGAATCACCAGAGCCGGATGGCGAATCGTGCTGCTGGCCAGTCTCGGCGGCACGCTCGAATTCTTCGACTTCGTCGTCTTTGGGATTTTCGCGAGGGACATCGCGGATGCCGTCTTCCCAGCCGCCTCTCCGCTGGCGTCGCTCATGGCGTCTTTCGCGGCGTTCGCAGCAGGCTACCTTGCGCGTCCGATCGGCGGCATCGTCCTCAGTCACTTTGGCGATCGCTATGGACGCCGGGTCGTCTTCCTCTGGTCGATCTTCATCATGTCGGCCGCGACGTTTGGAATGGGCCTGGTGCCCACGTTCGCGGCATGGGGCGTCGCCGCGAGTGCCACGATGGTGCTGCTGCGCGTCGTGCAGGGCCTGTGCCTGGGCGGCGAACTGCCGGGCGCCATTACCTACGTCGTCGAGACGGCGCCTGGCGCGGCACCGTTTGTGTGCGGCCTCGTGTTCGCGTGCGTCACGCTGGGTGTGGCGCTGGCAACCGGTGTGAGCCTGTCGGTGCGGACACTGCTCGAGCCATCACTCGTCCCAATCTACGGATGGCGCATTGCCTTCATTCTTGGCGGACTCGGAGGTGTGCTCAGCTTCGTGATGCGGCGCTCCCTGGAAGAGTCGCCGGAATTCGCACGTATGAAGAGCCTCGCGGTGAAGCAACCCTTCAGCGAGGTGCTGCGAACCAGGCCAATGCAGGCACTCGTGGGAATCGGGCTGCTGGCCGGTACGGCGTGCTTCAACGGGTTGTTCTTCTCGCACTTGCCGGCGTACCTGACCACGGTGCTTCACTACGACCCACGCGACGCCGTGCTCGCGCAAACCACGGGTGTCGTCGCCTCGGCACTCGCGATCGTCGCGTCCGGACGCTTGGCATCACGCGTGGCGCCCAGACACCTGCTGCGTGCAGGGGTGGCACTCCTCCTGGTCGGCGCGCTTCCTTTCTATCGCGCGCTCGATGCCCACAGCATGAACCTCACAGTGACGCTGGTGTTGGCAGGGCTGTGTGCGGGGCTGACGAACGGTACCTTCGCGGTGCTGCTGACAGACCTCTTCCCCACCCGCGTGCGATTCACAGGCGTCGCCCTCGCGTTCAACGTGGCGTTCACGATCTTCAGCGGGTTGAGCCCGCTGATGGCCACTTCGCTGATCCGTCAAACGGGTTCATCGACAGCGCCGGCCTATCTCATGATGGCCAGCGCCGTCATCGCACTCGTCGGCAGCCTGGGCACGCGCCGTTACGGCGGCGCGGTGCTGGCGGGCCGCTAGCTGCTCATCCGACCTGAACCAGACCGCGCTCTTTGAGGAGCGCGGTGACGTCAGGGTCGCGACCCCTGAACCGTCGGTATGCCTCGGCGCGATCGATCGAATTGCCGTCCGAAAGCACGTGCGTCCGGAACCTCGCCGCCATCTCCGCACTCCACGGACCGCCGTTCTCGGCGAACGCCTGCCAGCCGTCCGCGGCCATGACGTCGGCCCAGAGGTAGCTGTAGTAGAGACCCGAGTAACTATCGCTGCCAAAGAGATGATCGAATTGAGGCAGACGATGGCGCAGCGCGATCTCGCGGGGCATGCCGATGCGCTCGAGCATCTCCTTCTCGAACGCCTTTGGTTCGAACACACCGTCAGCGCGCGTGTGCAGTTCCAGATCGAGAATGGCTGCCGAAACGGCCTCCACGGTCTTGTAACCCTGGCTGAACGACTCGGCGGCTCTCACTTGCTCGACGAGCGCGTCAGGCAGAGGTTCGTTGGTCTCGTGGTGTCGAGCGAACCTGTCGAGCAGTTCGCGCGTGAACACCCACTGCTCGTTGATCTGCGACGGCAACTCGACGAAGTCTCTCGGCGTATCGCCAAGCGTGGGATACGCCACGTCCTGCAGCAGGGCATGCAACGA
>JBEBGB010000722.1:0-2783 GCA_040081675.1 Vicinamibacterales bacterium | reverse complement strand
CGGGCAGAACCGTCACGTAAAGGTTCGGGCGGGGTCGCCGGGGAGTCACGCGCCCGACCAGCGACTCGGCGTCGAGGACGACGACCGATCGAAGAGGCGCCGGTACACTTCGCGGTCGTCCGGATCTGCTCCCAACCCCATCCACGCAAGCACGTACAGGGCAACGCTCAACAGCCCAGCGGTTGGCTCGACCCACCAGCCCGAGACAAACACGCGCAGCGCCGCCGCAGGACCGATCGCCAAGGTTCCAGCGACGAGAGGGCGAACGAGGGACTGCCACGGCCAGGTCCACCCGAACACATGCTTCACTTCCACGAATCGCAGCACGCCCTGAACGGCGAACCCGAGACACATGGCCATGGCTGCTCCAGTCACGCCCCACGTTGGAATCAGCATGACGCCCGCAATGGCTTGCACCGCCACCGTCACGCCCGCGTTCAACAGATTCAGGCTCGGTCGCTCCATCATGAGCATCGTTTCGACGAGCCCCGCAAACGCGTTCGTGCCGTGCGCCACGCCAAGCAGCGCAAGCCACAACGCGCCGCTGCGAAAGCCCGGACCATAGAGCGACATCACCGTGCCGCCCGAGAGCGCGAGAACACCGACGAGCGGCAGTTGCGCCGCCAAGACCCACCGGCCCGGGCCGGACACCGTGGCGCGCAAGGCGTCTCTCTCCGTCGAGAGCGCGCGAGTCGCCACAATGGGAGCGAAGATCGGATCGAACACCTGGCGAACCTTGCGCAAGCCGCCTGCGATCTCGGCGGCGGCACAGAACACACCGAATGACTCGAGCGTCACGCCGGGTGCTCGATTGATGTAGGCACCGAGCAGGAGCACATCCACACGCATGACGAGTGCGGTCAAGAGGCTCGACGCGGCTATGGGCAACGAGAATCGCAGAAGGCTGCCGACTGGGCGACACGTGGCAGGTCCAATGGCGTGGCCTTCGTGTGTGCTGTCGCCGCTGGCGGGGTCGATCCGCGCCGCGAGGGCTCGCGCCGCCAACACGTATGCCACCAGCGCCGCGGCCGTGGAGCCAACGGCAACTGCGAGAGCCGGTGCTGTGTCTCGAATGCCCAGTGCCATCGCGACGACGAACGCGCCGGTGGTGACCCAGGTTTCAGCGAGTCCGCGCGAATAGAACTCGCTCTTCATGGCGAGCACCGCACGCGACGCACCAGTCGCGATACGAGCAATCGCGATTCCCGGCAGCGCGAGCAGCATCACGACGCCGCCCTGCGAGAGCCCGTACAGGTCGCGCAGCGCAGGGATCCGCCACACCAGCATGAACGCGACGATGGTGACCGCCGTCGAGACCAGGCCGGCCACCAGCGTCGTCGTACGCAGCATGCGAGCGGCGCCGAACCGGTTTCCCGATCGGGCGAGCGGTGCAACAAAGGGAATGATCGCGTTGTCGAAACCCAGCATGCCGATCTTGCTGAGCAGTTCCGTCGACGCGAAGGCCAGACCGAACCGGCCAAGGGCCGCCTCGCCAAGCAAACGGGCGATCAGAAAAGTGAAGAGGGCCCGGAAATTCGAGGCCAACAACACGAGGCCGTTCGCCATCGCACCACGTGCCATGTGGTGCCCGTCATTGGCCGCAGCGGCTCTGGTCGAAATCTGCGGCGAGAACGCAGAGTGATCGCGACCGTCAGGCACGGGGCTGTGCCCGCCACCCGTCGAACGCCGAGGCGCGCCGCACGCACCCAATCGTGCACTGTGCCTCACATCCCTTCGGCGTGTAGAACTCGCGCTCGACGTGATCCTGCGTGTACTCGAGGATTGGTGTGCCGGGCTCGTTGCGCCGCTGACTGCAGTACGACACGATGCCGTGTTCGTCGACGTACAGATAGCGACCGCCCGCACGGCACTTGAAGGGCGACGAGCCGTCTTGCAGAAGGTCCCGCTCCCAGCCTTCGCCGGTAGTGTGGAAGACAGTTTTTCGACTGGCCCGCTGCATCTCCTCGTACGTCGACGCCAACTCGTCACGAAGGAGCCCCGTGGAGATCTGACCTCGTTCGTCGTGCATGAGGCCGACGGTCATGTAGAAGCCGAGGTCGCGGACGCCGCGAACCACCTGGCGTGTCTGCTCGAGCGTCGACGAGCCGAGCACGGCGTTGACGTTGACGCCGAACGTTGCGTGCTCCTTGAGCAACTCGAGCTTCTTTCGCACCTGCGACCACGACTTCTGCGAGAACCCGTTGGGCTCCATGTTGTCGACCGAGAGCTGCAGCAGCGACAACTTCGACGCATTCAGCCGGCGGATCCACTCCTTCGTTAGCGGGTATCCGTTCGAAATGGTCGTGCAGACCATTCCGCGGTCCACGGCATGCGCAATCAGATGATCGAGTCTCGGGTGCAGCAGAGGTTCGCCGCCGGTGAGGGTGAGTACGAGCGTACCCAGCCCAGCAATGTGATCAAGACGCTGCTCGAGCAGTTCCACCGCCACTGGCGAGGACACCTCGTCGAATTCCGAGCAATAACCGCAAGTGAGGTTGCAGCGCCGAGTGACTACGAGTTGCACGAGCAAGGGCCGTCGTGCGGAGGCGAGCATCAGCGCGCCACGTGCCGCGCTGCGCAGGAGATTCGGAGGGAAGAACACGTGAACTGGTTGGTATGATACTGCAGCGAATGTACACAGTTCTGATCGAGGGACCGGACACACGCTTTCTGGGCGGGTCCACACGTGCTCGTAACGGGCGCGTGGTTCAGCGATCAGGTGCGACGCTCTGCGAGCCGTCCGACCTCGCCGCGTACGGGCCACACGCAGCCATGCTGGTGCC
>JBEBGB010000721.1:0-2785 GCA_040081675.1 Vicinamibacterales bacterium | reverse complement strand
CGCCCCGATTACGCCCAGGGCGGCATGGTTTGGGTGGACGACTCCGGCGACCCGTCGTGGGTGGTCAAGCTGTTCAACGGCGAGATCGCGCCGGACGACCTGGACATAGACCTCTTCACGGTCAACAAGACGACGGGGGCCGTCGCTCTCGGCACCGACGTCGAGTTCGACCTCGGCAACTTTGATACGACCGGCGCCGTCACGGACGACATCGTCTACTTCGACGGGGTCTCTGCGGCATGGGGTACGTTCGCCGACATCGGCATAGACCTCACCACCGACGTGACCGGCGTACTCCCGAACGCCAACCTACCGGTTGGGATGCGGCTGGGAACCAACGACACCACCGCGGCCAGCTTATACCTGTACGGCGACAACGGGACGGCCGGCGCGATCTTCCGCCTCTACAATGCCGCGTCCGAGGACTCGACCTACGATTACTTCCAGTTCGAAGCCGGCAACGGGACGCTGAATATCGGGCCCGATACGGCGACAACCGCACTCCAATTGTCTGTCGCGGGAAACGTGTTCAACTCGAACGCCGCGCTCGACTTGGCGACCACGGGGTCTAATCTGGTCGACAGCTCCGGCTGGACGTCGACCAACTGGACCGGCAGTTTCGGTGCCGGATTCGATCACAACACCGGCAACACGAGCGCCCTGTCGCGATCTGTGACGTACACGATCGGGCAGAAGTACCTGGTCCAGTTCCGCATCGTCGGCGAGGTGTCTCCGGCCGGATCGTTCACGGTCTCTTTCGGCGGCATGACGAGCTACTCGGGCGGGTTCTCTGGCTCCACCATCGACGTCGACTACTCGGTCAGCTTCACGGCGCTCAATAGCTCCGATCCGATCTCGTTCAACCCGACGTCCGCCTTCAACGGGACGATCTCGAATATCTCTGTCAAGAACGTGTCTGCGGCGCGAAGCGCCATCATCACCATCAAGGACGCCAGCGGATCCGCCGCGTTCGAGATGCGTCCGTCGACGAGCGGATACGACCACTTCTTCATGGGCGTCAACGCCGGACGATACCTTGCCGGAGAGCAGGTTAGCGGGGGCAACTCTCCGCTGATGGGTATCGGCAACGGCGCGATGGCGAACGCGCTCTCAGGCAATCAGGCGATCGCCATTGGGCTGAACTCACAGGGCGTAAATCCGCACCCCAATACCGACGTGTCCCTGGGGCATGACACGCTGGCGGCCGCGATCACGGGCTCCTACGCGAACGTGGCCATAGGTAACAAGGCGCTGACCGCGCTGACGACGGGCATCTGGAACACGGCAGTCGGCACGGACGCGGGCATGGGCATTACGACGGGCAGTTACAACGTATATCTCGGCGTACATGCTGGCCTATCGAATGTGACGAGCACGTACAATGTCGCGGTCGGCGTTGATTGTCTGTTCACTTCTACCGGAAACCAGAATACGGCAGTCGGGCATGCCGCGGGTTACAACCTCGCATCAGGCAACGGTAACCTCATCCTCGGAAACAGCGTCGCCCCGACGCTCGTGACGGGGACGGGCAACATCCTCATCGGCAACAGCAGCTACACTGCTGATGTCCCTGGCGCAACTCAATCGAGCTACCTGAACATCGGAAACGCGATCAAAGGAGACTTGTCTACAGGCGCAGTTCAGGTCACGGGCGCGCTTACAGCGGCGTCGCTCATTATTTCAGCGCGAGCATTGGAGCGCATCCAGGCCACCATCCTGCAGACGGTGAGCATCGCGAGCGGCGCAATTTCTACAGGGACAGCTTCTAATCTGGCGGCCGTAGGTGAGGGAAATATCTCGGACGACCTCGTCAGCGTGTCTGGCTACAGCTCAGGCGACTACCTGGAACTCTGGAACGGCACCGCCACTCCCGGCACGAACATCGTGACAATCAAGCACCAGGGGAGCCCGTCCTCCGGGCAGTTCAGCTGCATCAAGACCGGAGGCGACATAGCCATGAACAACGTACGAAAGATGTACGCCTTCCGCAACCAGGCGGGCGTGTGGGTCGAACTTTAAGACTTCAGCAATAACACCACCGGCAGGCGATGGTCGCCCGCCGAGTAAACAGGAGAATCGTTATATGAATCCGCAACTGGTCGAGAGGAAGAAGAAGGACGAGGACATCGTGGTCCACGTGCTGGGCAACCTGTACCGAGTGGTAGATAACCCAGTCGAGGATCCGGTCGACGGCGTCGTGGCGCCGCTCTGGTACGTGGAGCCGGTTACGGAGGAGCAGGCGGCCACGAGACCCGGCGTGAAGGCGAGTCCCGGCAAGCCGTGGACCTTGTACCGCATCCTGCTAACGCTGTTCTACGCGCACGGGCAGATCGAGGACGTCGACAAGCTCAACAAGATGAGTCGACTCCGCAAGAGGATCCGCGACGCCGAGAGCAACCAGATCGAGGTCGTCCGCGACGACATCAAGTTCATCCGCGAGCTGACCAAGAAGCTGGCGGACGCCAAGCGCATGCCGATCGCGTGCTGGGAGGTCCTCGAGGAGGAGCTGACCCGCGCGGAGTCGACGTCAGCCAAAGAGGAAGAAGAAGTCGCGCCGTCGGCCGAACCAGCGCCGGCCGGGACCCAGGAGTAGACGGCCGTGCCCGACCTAACCATAGGATCCGACAAGCCCGTCGCCGGCGCCTCCTCGGGCTACTACTTTGGGGACGTGTCCCTTAAAAACATTAACCCGCGGCGCGTGCATCCCGACCTCGTGACGCTGTGCTGCGAGGCGTTGCTGGTATCCACGGTGGACTTCGGCGTGCACGACGGGGACCGCACCATC
>JBEBGB010000720.1:0-2786 GCA_040081675.1 Vicinamibacterales bacterium | reverse complement strand
CGAGACTGACCAACCCCTGCACGCCGAGCAGCGGCGGTTCGATCCCAGACGTGTTCCCAGCAGACCCGAAGGTCGAACGCCAGCGCACCTCAGGCTGAACGACAAGGCGAGGCGCCAGACCCACACGCACGCCGCCGTGGATGTCCCACGCCGGTCGCGTCACCGCCCAAGGCGTCTCGACGCTGAGCACTGGCGGCGTCAGGCTCGGACCGCTCGTTGGAAAGGACGGCGTCTTCAGCGTCCCCGTCGATCGCAGCACACCCAGGCCGGCGCCCACGATGGGCCTCACTCGAGCGTCCGAAGAACCCATCAAAAACGTCAGGCGTGCAAAGCCGCTCGCGACGTGGCCATCGGCGGCAAGATAGGTCAACGACCGCTTGTGCTGAGACAAATCCGCGGAGCCCGACAACAGCAGGTGATCACCAAGGCCTACAACCACTCCGCCCGTGATCAGCGGACCGCTGCCCAACCGCGTCTCGTCGTCCCAGAGTTGCGCGCCACCACCTCCCGCTGTGACCCCGAGCGTCACATGCGGCGCCGCCGGTGGTTGCGCACTCAGCGTTGTTCCGAACCCCAACCACGCTCCGACCAGCAGAGTCGACACGATGTACTTCACGCGTTCACCTCCACCAGTGAATGCGTAAAGCAATTGGTGATCGGCTCACAAGCAATGCGGCGGACGCCCAGGTCAGTAACGAGTGCCCGCGAGGTCGGTGAGCAGCGCGAACAGGGCGGAAGGAGCGCTTCGGAACATGGCTCGAGTCCGGCTCTTGGCTTCGGACTCCAGGCTTCAGGCATCGCAGTGCGAAGCCCGTCAACGCCCAGAGCCCGTAGCCTATAGCCGAGCGTCTCGCTGCGTCAGAAGTCCTCCGCCTACTTGCTCAGAGCCAGCACATGCTCAGGATCAATGCGGATTGTCATGTACACGATGCCGCCGTCGGCGATCTCGGTCCAGACGTGTCCGGTTCCAGGCGGAATGATCTGCATCTCGCCAGGCCCGAGGGTCGTCGTTCGACCATCCTTGATGGCGGTTGTGCTGCTCCAGCCCGGACCGATCGTGGTTGACCCGGCTGCCTTCGTCCCTTCGATGAGCGTGCCGGTCATTTGCGTGCCGTGCCCGCTGACGATGTAGTAGATCTCGGTGATCTTGTCGTGGCTCAACACGGTGCCCGACATCGTCTTGGACGCTGGGCGCGTGACGTACGCGACTGTCACGTTGTAGCCGCCGGTGTCGGAGAGCGCGATGTTACGGTCGCTGACACTCACGCCTGGCTTCAACGCGGCAGCACCAATCTTCGCAGCGGCCTCGATCATCACCTTGGTGACGTCCACGGCCGGCTTCGGCTTCGCAGGAGCCGCCTGTGCATAGACGAGGGACGGCGCGAGCCCGATCAGCCCAGCCATCATGAACGCACGCGCACTTCTCAGACCCATCGTCGACTCCTTCACTGGATTTCAAATCGAATGTTCAGGTACGTGATGCCGCCCTTCGACTCCTTGATGCCGTGCGGCACACCGGGCGGAATATAGACGAGATCCCCAGCCTTGATTGCGCGCTCGACGCCACCGTCGATGCGACTGCCGCTGAATTCTCCCGGTGCAGCGCCCGGCTTGCGATCGACCAGCGTGCCACCCGTCGCCACGATGCCCGTGCCTTCTCGCACGACCCACACCTCAGCAATCTTGCCGTGCTGCAACCCCGTCTCCGAGCCAGCGATGTGGCGGACGTTGACGCTGAACGTGCCGCCGTCAAGCATGCGCTGCGTGATCTGGCCCTTGGCTGCAATCTCCTTCGCGACCGACTGCAGCATCTCGAGGGACATGTCCATCGCCTTGTCCTTCGGTGCAGGTGGTCCGGTGGTCGTCGACTGCGCCGACGCCACTGCACACGACGCCGCGACGATGACGAGCGCGTAAACCGAGCGTCGAATCATGCGTGCCTCCAAGGTGCGAGGGATTATATGCGGTTCGGTTCTGCCTCAACTCCCGTATCATTTCGTTCTATGGAAATTACGCTGGGGCGAGCGCGGTCTGCGCATGACGTGGGCGAGGCCTGGACAACGGCCGACGCCGCGGAACTGTACGAGATCGCACGTTGGGGCAAGGGCTACTTCGCTGTTGGCGAGAATGGCCAGGTGCTGGTGCACCCGTCGAAGAACCCCGCCCGCTCGATCGATCTCAAGCAGCTCGTCGACGATCTGCAGCGACGCGGCATCAGTCTTCCGGCGCTCATCCGCTTCAGCGACATTCTGAAGCACCGGGTGAAAGACATCCACGACGCCTTCCAGGCAGCCATTGCCCAGAACGAGTACAAGGGCGAGTACATCTGCGTCTATCCAATCAAAGTCAATCAGCAGCGGCACGTCGTCGAAGAAGTCTTCGAGTTCGGCCGTCCGTACAACTTCGGACTCGAGGCCGGCTCGAAGCCCGAGTTGATGGCGGTGGCAGCCATCGCCGACAACCAGACGCCCATCATCTGCAACGGGTTCAAGGACGCCGAGTTCATCGAGATGGCGATGCTGTCGCAGAAGATCGGCCGGCACATCATCCCGGTGGTCGAGAAGTACACCGAACTCGGTCTCATCCTCGACCAGGCCGAGAAAATCGGCGTGCGCCCCAACATCGGGATGCGGGTGAAGCTCGCCGCGCGTGGCTCGGGCCGGTGGCAATCGTCAGGCGGCTACCGTTCGAAGTTCGGCCTCACGGTGGGCGAGATTCTGAAGGGTCTCGAGGAACTCAAGAAGCGCGGCATGGAGGACTGCTTCAAGCTGCTGCACTTCCATCTG
>JBEBGB010000719.1:0-2794 GCA_040081675.1 Vicinamibacterales bacterium | reverse complement strand
TGCGGCCCAGCGCGAGCGCTCGGGCCGTTGGCAAAGACGATGATTCTAGCATGCGGTTCCGCCGAGGCAAAGGCGCACCGGCCACCGACACGCTGAGCCGAGAACGATCATCTCGGTCTTGACTAGACCACCATCTCGGTGCCGAGAAAGTCGCGCGGAAGCTGATCGCGTAGACCAACCTCCGCGCGCGAACCGTGCTTGCTACGCCGCGGGCGGCGGGTCGATGCCGCCCCACAGATTCATGGTCCCGAGCTCCTCGCGGCCACAGGCCTTGAGATAGCAGAACAGCTGCGTCCGGTACGCCGCGCAGCCGCCGAGCACATACGACACGATGAACTGGCCGGCCGAGCTCTTGCTGCCGAACATCTCGACCTCTTTGCGGAACGCCTCGTCCGGCACGTTGGCGAGCAGTGCGTCGTACTCCTGATCGTGCGCCGCGAGCGCCGCGGCGACACCGGCCAGGTCCTTGTCGGCAACCGCCGTTGCCCGCGCGCCCCATTCGTCGCGATCGAATGTGCCGCTCAGGCCTGCCTCTACCAGTATGGGACCCATGACCACCAGGTACCGCAACAGATCGATCGTGCTGCGTTGCTTCGGCGTGGGCTTGTAGTCGACCATGCCGGGCTCGATCTTCGTGATGAGGTGCTGGAGGATTCGGACTTCGTTGTGCAAACTTGCAATGAGCTCAGACTTCGTCAGGACCATGTTCTGTGTGCCTCTCGTGTGTAGGTTCGTTCGCTCGTTCACGGCCACGAGCGACTGATTAGACCGCGGTCGTCTCTGTGTCGCGCACCATGCCCAGTTCTTTGCGGACGCGCTCTTCAATGGCCTTGAAGGTCGCGGGATTGTCCTTCAGGAACTGCTTCGCGTTCTCGCGACCCTGGCCAAGCCGTTCTCCGCCGTAAGCGAACCAGGCGCCGCTCTTCTCGATGATGCGTTTGTCGACGCCCAAATCGAGCAGGTCGCCCGCGCGAGAAATGCCTTCGCCGTACATGATGTCGAATTCGGCTTCACGGAACGGCGGTGCCACCTTGTTCTTCACCACCTTGACGCGCGTGCGGCCACCGACGACGACGTCACCGTCCTTGATGCTGGCAATGCGGCGGATGTCGAGCCGCACCGACGCGTAGAACTTCAATGCGCGACCGCCGGTGGTGGTTTCGGGATTCCCGAACATGACGCCGATCTTCTCGCGCAGCTGGTTGATGAAGATGAGGCACGTCTTCGACTTCGACACCGCGCCCGTGAGCTTTCGAAGCGCCTGCGACATGAGCCGGGCCTGAAGACCCATTTGCGCTTCGCCCATTTCACCTTCGATTTCGGCCTTCGGCACGAGCGCCGCCACCGAGTCGACCACGACCACGTCCACGCCGTTCGAACGAATGAGGACTTCGACGATTTCGAGCGCCTGCTCGCCGTTGTCGGGTTGCGACACCAGCAGGTTCTCGACATCGACACCGAGCTTCTGTGCGTAGGTGGCGTCGAGCGCATGCTCGGCGTCGACAAACGCCGCCATGCCGCCAAGCTTCTGCGCTTCGGCAATGACCTGGAGGGCGAGGGTGGTCTTGCCCGACGACTCGGGGCCGAAGACCTCGATGACGCGGCCGCGCGGGACGCCGCCCACACCAAGTGCGTAGTCGATGCTGATGGCACCCGTCGGAATGACGTCGATGGGCGCGATGGCGCCTTTCTGGCCCAGGCGCATAATCGAGCCCTTGCCAAACTGCTTCTCGATTTGGACAAGCGCCAACTCGACAGCCTTCATCCGTTCCTTGTCGTGTCGTTCGTCGCGGTCGCTCTTTTCTACTGCTGGCGGCATGCTGCTCCTCATAATCTGGCGTCCCGCAGACGGGACGCCTTCTGGTCCGTCGGTGCCGGACCTGGGCTTCAGTGGTGGTGTCTGGGCTTTGGGACCGACGCTCGAACTGCGCCCGCCCTCAACAGGTGCACAACAGACACCGGTGACGAAGCCGTGTCATTCTAGGGTCGTGCCGAGCGAAAGTCAAGCGAACCATGGCGCCATTTTGCGTTGGAAATGTATTCGTATCAATATGTTGCGAAATTCAAGGACTTTCGCCCCTCTACAGCCATCTGTGCAGAATCTGCCATGATGGCACCTCCGATGCCGAGCCCTCTTGGACACGCACTCGCAGGCCTGACCGTCGGCTGGTTGGCCGATCGGGCGCCCCAGCCATCCGGTGGCCTCCTTCGAGAAGCGCTCAGCCCGGTGGCGCTCGGGTGCGCAGCCCTTGCCGTCCTGCCAGACGCGGACCTCATCTTCGATTGGCATAGGTCCGGCACCCACAGTGTGACGGCGACGGCCCTCATATTCATTGTCGCGATGGTTGTGACAGGGAAGGTCACAAGGCGTCCGGCCTGGCGCGTGGCAATGGCGCTCGCGGCAGCGCAGAGCACGCACCTGCTCCTCGATTGGCTCGCCATAGACTCGAATTCGCCGTCGGGAATTCAAGTGCTCTGGCCGTTCGACCACAGGTTCTACGTGTCGGGTCTCGACATCTTCCCGGGCACCGAGCGAGACCTCATGCGGCCCGGAGCGTTGATGTTGAATGCGCGATCGGCGATGTGGGAGGTGCTGCTGATGGGACCGGTCGCGCTTGGGGCGTGGCTCGTCAGGCGCGGTCGGACACATAAGGGCAGGCAGGGCAGGCAGGGCAGGCAGGGCAGGTAGGGCAGGCAGGGCAGGTAGGGCAGGCAGGGCGGGTAGGGCAGGTCAGACAGAGGGCAGGCAGGGCAGGCTGGGCAGGCAAGACAGTTAGGTCGGGACGGTCGGGAA
>JBEBGB010000718.1:0-2796 GCA_040081675.1 Vicinamibacterales bacterium | reverse complement strand
ATGCTGCGCGCCTACGACAAGGCCACCGGAAAGGAAGTGGGCGCCGTCTACATGCCGGCTCCGCAGACGGGAACACCGATGACCTACACGGTCAACGGCAAGCAGTACATTTCGGTCTCGATCTCGGGCCCCGGCTACAGCGGCGAGATCCTGACGTTCAGAGCCGGCTCGTAAACGGAGGTACATGAATGAACGGTTTCATGCGAATCGCGCGACTCAGCGCTTCGTTCGGTTTCCTGTGTGCGGTCGGCCTGCAGGCGCAGAATGCGCCGGCGCCCGCCGCAATCACCCAGAAGCTCGACACGCCGCAGGCCCGCGTCATCGTGGCGACCCTGCAGCCTCGAACACCATCGATCTCCAAGAGCGGACATGCGACCAACCGCGTGTTGATCTATCTGGACAACGGCGTCATGACGCGCAAGGAAGGCGACCAGTCCACCACGATCAATTTCAAACGCGGTGATGTTCGGTGGCGGCCAGCGAGCGGCGCCTATGTGGCCGAGAACACCAGCGATCATCCGATCCGCATTCTCGAAGTGGATCTCAAGGGCGCACCGACGGGCAAGCCGTCGGCAACCAAGCTGGATCCGGCACTGGTGGATGCAAAGCACTACAAGGTCGAGTTCGAGAACGAGCACGTCCGCGTGCTTCGCATCCACTTCGATCCCCACGACAAGGGACTGACGCACGAGCACATCTTGAACCGAGTGGTGGTGTACTTGAACGACCAGACGAACGCCAAGATGGACGACGTGCGCATGGCGGGTGCGGCGACACATGCGGAGGAGAACACGTCCGACCAGGCCGCCGAGCGAATCGCGGTCGAATTGAAGTAGAGGGAAGCGGGTCGGCGAGCCTATGCCGCCGACCCGACCTCTTCGCGTCGGTCGGCTCTTCGAAGCACCGTGGCCCGCGCAGGCGCCAGCCGCCATTGGAGCAGAAGCATCGCGGAGGTCCAACCGAGCAGAAGCCCGCGATCGAAGTGAAGGAAGAGCCCTTCAGCCCACCCAGCCGAAAACCCGTAGCTCAGAGCGAGCCGATACGCTGTCGGTACGTCGAAGATAAGTCCCGCCTGGAGCGACCAGAACAAAACCTGTCCCCAGCGCCGCGAGACCTGATCGACACCCACCAGGAGAAACGCTGACGCCGGGAGCATGGTGACGAACGCGTACGACAGATGCCGGAACGTCATCAGCACAGCCGCCGCTATCGTTCCAGGGAGTCCGCACGCATCGAGCCGCGTGCGTCCATCGCCCGGGTGGCGCGCCGACTGACGAACGACTGTCAGCGCGATAAGCGCCGTGGTCACGAGTGCCGTCACGAGCGTCCAGGAGTCGGCCCAACCTGCAGGCGCCAGTCGCGCGAGTTCCGAGACGCCGGTTTGCGGCTCCGGGCCGGTGTACATGGTGCGCAGCGTCAGCACGTAGTCGCGAGCGACGTTCACCGGTGATGCGCTCACGCGGAGGCAGTACGTCCCCCACAGTATCGCCGTCGTGATCACCGCCGGCGGCACCACTCGCCAGCGCTGAGTGACGACTGCCCACAGGCAGTACGGCAGGGCCACCTGGGGTTTTATCATGGCCAGGCCGAGGAACACGCCAGCCAGCCATGGGCGCCGGTCGGCGAAACGCCATCCGGCAAGGCCGAACACCACCGCGAGCAAACTGAACTGCAGCAGACTGCGCGTGGCGCTCCAACAGACAAACGTCGCGGCAAGAAGCGCTATCTGCCGCCACGCCGCGTCCGCGCGTACGGCACGTGCTGCGAGAAACGCCGCCGCGAGCGCGAGAGCGATGTTGACGATCGCCCACACCCACGCCGCGAGCGTGAAGGGCAAGGTGGCGAGCGGGGAGAGGACGACGATCGCAGCCGGGGGATAGTCGGTCGCCTGCCGGACCGAGCTGTAGAGATCGGCGCCGTCCAGCAGCCACGCAGACGTCCAGTCGTAGACCGTCCGAAAGTCTGTCAGGCGGAACACCACGAACGCCGAAGCGAGGTTCACCCCGGCTAGAATCGCCCACAGCGCGAGTTGGCGATTCGAGGGGGCGTTGCCGGCCCGCGTGTCTGCACCGCGCACACAGCGGGTATCGGACGCGCGGCCCGCGGAGTTCAATGGGCCGAAGACGGCCCAGACGAGTCCGTCTCGACGTAGGGGTCAGTGACGGGGCGCCGGGTTACGTCGCGTGCCTGGGTCCGGACAAGCCGCATGCGACAGGCCACCTGGTCTCGCCACGCGCAACGTCAAGACGGTCGATGGCGAAGTTGAGAGGACAGCCGCTCATGATGAATACCGACGCGCGGTACGGACTGGTTACCAAGACGCTGCACTGGGTGGTCTTTCTGCTGATCCTCAACCAGTTCGTCGTCGCCACGGCGATGCTTCGCACGGCGTCGGACGAGACCACATTCGGTTTCACCCAAGGCGGATTGTACGAGTGGCACAAATCGATTGGCCTGTTCGCGCTGGCGTTCGCGGTGCTGCGATATGTGTGGCGCAGGGCCACGCCGCTTCCCGATTGGGCGCCAAACCTGAGCGTGCGCGAGCAGCGGGCCATTCACCGCATCGAGCGGGCGCTGTACGTCTGCATGTTGCTCATGCCGCTCAGCGGCTTCGTCTTCGTCATGGCCGGCGGATTCGGGGTCAAGTTCTTCGACGTGTGGCCTCTACCAAACCCGATCGGCGAGCATAGCGCAGTCGCTCGCGTGGCCCAGTTGACGCACGAGGGCGTGGCAACCGTACTCGTCCTGGCGCTCCTCGCGCACTGGGGCCTGATCGTCCGGCATCAACGCATTCAC
>JBEBGB010000137.1:0-10618 GCA_040081675.1 Vicinamibacterales bacterium | reverse complement strand
GGCAGGTTGATGTTCCGTTCGATGTCGCCGATGTTGTAGCGCGAGCTCTCGTCCATGATCTTGCGCGATTGTGCTGCAGTCGACTTCGACGGCTCGAGAAAGAGCCTGGCGAGACGGTCGTTCCGGTCCTTCAGTTTCTTGCCGTCGACCTCAGTAACGTCTCTGAACTGCATCCACCCATCAGAACCGACGGGTCGAACCAGCAGCAAATCGGCCTTCAGCTCGCGATGCAGCGAACCACTGTAATTCCGCGGCCCGCCTGGCCGGGCACCGAATCGATTGATGGCCGGAAAGACGTCCTGCACGTACGACTCGGCGGTGACGAATCCGGAGACGCGGTCCGCGAAGGTCTCGACGTAGGTGGCGGCTCTCGACAGAACCAGCGACAGCGGCGGCGCTGGTACGGGCGTCTCCTGCGCGGCTGTCAGCGTCGCAGTCAGGCCCACGACAAGGAACGACCACACTGCCGAACGCATGTGCAAGTCTCTGACTCTAAAGGCACTGTTGAGGGATTGCAAGAATCCCGGGGCGGGTCAAACCCTAGCGACGGAGATCGACCGGGAACTCGGGATTGTTAGCGACGTCCAGGGGCGGAGAGAACGCCGATCGTGTCGAACCCGTGCGGTGGCGTGGCGTAAATGTGACGCCGAGGTAGGCGTCGACCGTGCCGGTGGATGTCGGCGTGAGGAAGTTACCCGAGCCTGTGATGCTCATGCGCTCGTTCAATGGCAGGTCGAGCCTCGCCCCATAGACGATGACGTTTCGACTGGTGGAGTTGTCCGGAAAGACCAGCACCACGTTGTCATGGCGGGTGGCCGCTCCGGCCCACACCGTTGTTACGGCGCCGGTGGCCCACTGGTGACGGGCGAGTCCGTTCAACTGCCCCACAGGTTCGAGTCGAACGGTTGCGCCTGGTAGTGCGCGAGCAACCGGCACGCCGGCGTTCGCCGCCAGGCGTACGCCCATGTTGGCGTTGATGCCGAGATCCTGTGGTTGCTTCGATCCGTCAAGCCCGAAGAAGAAACCAACGTTGTCGAAGACCGAGGACGGACCGGGGAAGACGACAGCGGGCTCCGCGACCGACTGCACAACGATGGGATCAGCCCCCCTGGGTTGAGCGTCCGCTGGAGATGAGTAACCGTGGATGAGGGCGAGGCTCAGCGTGTAGATGACCGGCCCCGTGAGACTGAAGCTACGCCGCTTGTCCATAGTCCTCATCGAGAGCCGGAACGACCCGAGCTGCGGGCAGTGTTTGCGCCAGTCCTGCGTCGGCAGACTCGAGCACTGCGTGCAGCGCTTGGACGACCACCGGGTCGAGTGCCGTGCCCGACTCTCGGTCGATGATCTCGAGCACGCGTTCGGCTGGAAGTCCGGCCCGATACGGACGCGAACTGCGCAGCGCGTCACAGATGTCCGCCACTGCAAGGATGCGGGTGGAGATGAGGATGTCGCGGGCCGAGAGTCCGCGGTGATACCCGCGACCGTCCAGTCGTTCGTGATGTCCCGCGGCCTCCGACGCCAGTTCGGCGAAGCACGGCACACGCGACAGGATTTGCAGCGAGTGGCCGGTATGCGAACGCATGGCGCGGAACTCGTCGTCGGTCAGCTTGCCCGGCTTGTCGAGGATGAGATTCGAGACTCCGAGCTTGCCAATGTCGTGCAGCAAGGCCGCGCGCCGCAGGAGACGAATGTTCGATTCGTCCATGCCGAGCCGCCGCGCAATTGCCACTGACACATCGGCCACGCCGTTCGAGTGCAGATAGGTCCACGGCGACTTGGCGTCGATCACTCGCGCGAACGCCGTCGCAAAGAGATCCAACCGGTCGTCGTCCACTCGCAGAAACTGATCGGCCGGTGCGATTCCCGCCACTTGACGCAGGACGTCGTCGCGCTGGAGTGCGGTCCAGAACGATGTGTCGTTGCGGAACGAGAAGAGCGCGTCGACAACATCGGGTGCGAACCAGCGTCCACGCCGCGTGGCGGCCACTTCACATGCCACGTCGACGCCGTGGGCGGCGCAGAAGACCTCGACCGTCTGCGCAAGATTCATGATGCGCGCGTGCAGCGGGATCTCTTCGCCGCGCTTGGCGTAGGGTTGACCGAGTCCATCCCAGTGCTCGTCGAGGGCACGAATGGCTTGCACGCTCTCGTCGGGCAACCCGAGCATCGACGCGATCTCCGCTCCGCGTTCACACCGCGTGCGGACCACCTCGCGTGCGCCTTCAGGGCCACGAGCCATGATGGCCAGCAGGCGCCAGGTGCGCTTGAGAAGGAACGCGCCGGGCGAGGCGTTGCGTAAGACAAACCTGAAGGACTCGATAGCTTTCGACCAGTCGATGTGCTTGAGGTCGGTCTTGATGTCGTGATCGTGGTTGCCGAACAGTGCCGCGAAACGCGCCGCGTTGCTCGAGCACCCCAGGTCTTTCATCAAGAGTGCGAAGAACAGTGAGGCGCGCTGACTCGTGGGCATGCGCAACTCGTCGGCGAGTCGCATGCCAATCAGGCACGAACGCACTGAGTGTCCCGGTCGTTGGCCCTCGGTCAGGTCAAGCGCGTAGGACAGGCCCGCCAGTACCTGAGACTGCGAGACGGCCGCGTACCCGGCGGGCAGATGCTCGCGATCGGACGTCGCGCTTGGGAGTTCCACCTACGTTGTGTCGGTCTCGCGGCAGCGGACTTTACGTGAAGAGCCGCTGCGCGCATTCGCCTGCAGCCGTGCGCATCAAAGACTTATTGGGTCGTGTCTGGACGTGCCTTCGATAGTTGCGGGCCTCTCGCTTGCACTCCGGGTGTCCACCCGCGCCAATCCACAGGAAATGGAGCTGTGTTGTGCAGAATCTGATCATCTTCGCGCTTGTCGGTGCCGCTTTTCTTCAAACAGCGACGACAGACTACAGGGTCACTCGGTCGGATCCGGTGCTGGTCCGATTCGTCATCGATGGCGACACCGTTGACGTTGCTTCCATTGGGCGGGTGCGCTTGCTCGGCATCGACGCGCCAGAACTCGGCCGCGGGTTCGAGACCAGTGCACCGTTTGGGCGCGAGGCTCGCGACCGTCTCGCCTCCCTGCTCCTGCATCGATGGGTTCGATTGGAGCAGGATGGTCCAACGCTCGACACGTACAACCGGCACCTGGCGTATGTGCACACCGAAGACGGCCAGTTCGTGAATGCCTTGCTGGTGCGCGAAGGTCTCGCACGGGTCAGCGCGCGGCTGCCGTTGACCCGGATTCAGGAGCTGCAACGTGCCGAGCGCGAAGCGCAGACTGCACGCCGCGGCATGTGGGGCAACGCGCCGGTTGCGCCGCTGGGCGATGTCGGACGATCCGACACTCGCCGGCCTCCAGCATCTGGGACGCCGCCGGGTCCGCGCCCAAGACGCCAGAAGCAGAAATGAGCGCCGGCAAGGGCCATCGCGGAGTTCTGGTGTGGGTGCGTTGAGCTGCCGGCAGAGAGTGAGGATTCCGCCTTCGGAGAGACACGTCCGCGACGCTTCGTCCCTGCGCATCCCGAAGATGGGTAGGATGTCTCTATGGCACCCAAGTCATCGAAAAAGCTGCGTGCTCACCGCGACGTATCCGTGCCCAGTCCGTATCTCGTGTCATTCGACGGGAACTTTCGGGTCCGAAGCGCTCCACACAAGCCGCCGCGCGCATCCAGGAGCGATCGCGAGAACGTGCAGGCCCTGGCTCGAGCGATTGAGGCGATGCGAAAGCTGCAGAACCGCCTATTGGCCAACAATCGCAAAGCCTTGCTCATCGTGTTCCAGGCGCTCGATGCCGCGGGCAAGGACGGAACGATCAAGGCCGTGATGTCGGGCATCAATCCAGCCGGTTGTGAAGTGCATTCGTTCAAGAAGCCGAGTGAGGATGAACTCGATCACGACTTCCTGTGGCGCGTGTTCAACCGCGTTCCCGAACGCGGACGCATCGGCATCTTCAACCGTAGTCACTACGAGGAAGTGCTCATCGTCAAGGTGCACCCCGAGATTCTCGAGAGCCAGCGGCTTCCCGAGATTCCGAAAGAAGCGCTCCTCTGGCGCGAGCGCTACGAATCGATCCGCGACATGGAGAAGCACCTCGCTCGCAGCGGCACCACCATCGTGAAGTTCTTCCTGAACGTATCGAGGGCGGAGCAGAAACGGCGGCTGCTCGAGCGTATCGACGATCCGGAAGCCAATTGGAAGTTCGAGCCGGGTGATGTGCCGGAGCGGCGGAATTTCAACCGGTACATGTCGGCTTTTCAGGACGCACTGAACGAAACGTCACGCCCATGGGCACCGTGGTACGCGGTCCCGGCGGACGACAAGGCTTTCATGCGGCGATGCGTCGCAGAGATCCTCGTGGACACGCTGCGCAAGATGGACCTGCACTACCCCGTCGCCACACCCAGCGAGCGGACGGCAATGGCCAGGGCGAAGAGGATGCTCCAGTCGGAGAAGTGAGCCGAGACAGCGCGGAGACCGCTACCGCGCCGCCCGCTTGTAGGTGACGCCGACGATCTTCGCCCACACGCCTTTGCCAGCAGCCACTTCGACGTCCATCGTCCGCGAACCGCTGCCTGCCGGGCGGAATGTATAACGCATCGGCGTCACGACACCTTTGGCACGCGCCTCAGCGGTCCACCGCCAGACGCCGCCCTGGTCGACCGTTCCAGTGCCGGAGTAGACAGTCCCGACGTTGTCGGTTCCGTACACGGTGTACAGCTTCCGGCTCGCGTCGAATGCCAGGATGTAGATGCTGTCGGTCTCGCCGCTCTGATCCTGCGTCGTCTCTCGACAGACGACCGATGGTCCGCCAGAGAACCAGGCACACGATTCCTCACCGGTGATCTTGCCGAACGCCCCTGTCGGTTTCGCGCGCGACTGCCCTTCTTCCGTCCACTTTCCGAGGTAGAAACCAAGCTGGCTCTCCGCTGCCTCGCCCGTCGTCGCCTGCTGCGCAGAGAGCGACAGCGCGCCGACACCTACCAACAGCGCAACGATCATCCACTTTGCCATCCACCACCTCTTGGTTGCAGTTCGCGGAGCCCGCACCCGGTCCGCACCGCGCTTCCCGATGCGCGACGACAGCGCGTGCGAGCGTGTCTGTCATCCGTTCGAACAGTCTGATCCATGGAGCAAGCCGAGAACCGCAGTGTCCAATATTACGTGACGTCATCACTCGCGTAGGGGGCACGGCCGGCTCCCAGCCCTTGGAGGGAGCATGGATGTAGATCTGTTTGTTTCGAGCGACCGCCGGTCGCCAGTGAGTTCACGTCACTCATCCGTCGTGGTCGTCTCGATGGCGGCGCACATCGTCGCCGTCGCGGCCATCATCGTCATCTCGATCATCGCGCCGGGCGTGCTGCGTTCGATTCCACTGCTCGATGTCGCAGCGCTCGACGCCATGCGTCAGTGGAAATACACTCCCGCGCGGTTGAACGGTGAACCAGTGGCAGTCCTCGTCACGGTCACGGTGAACTTCGTGCTTGGGCGATGACCAAAATTGAATTGTCCGGTAACTTCAAGACACGCAGGGAACGGGGCCGATCTGCACGAGGAGCGATGCCGGACTAGCAGACGCTCGGGCACCCGCAGCGGGCCCGAGTCGCCATGGCGGCGTGTTGCCGCCACTAATCTTGACTGTGTCCCGGTGCAGAGTCTCCCGGCTGCCGCCCACGACGAATGTGGTCGCTGAGTCGTTCAAGAAGTCTTCCGTGCCGGTCCTCCGAGATGGAACCGATCGCACCGAGAAGTCCGCTCGCTGGTAGGACCGCTAGAAAACCGAGCCGGATAATGGATGGCGCCTTGAGTCCGCTTGTTCGAAAGTCCTCATCTTCAGGGCGGATCGCATCGTCGAATCCGGCAACGGCGTGCCGCAACTGTGTGCTGACGCCACAGACGAGCAAGTCGCCGTAAGGCGGCATCGCTCGCAGAACGATCGCTGGTCGGTTCTTGACCTGTCCTGATGCCTGCGGCAACGACGCCAGGACCACGTCTCTCTCGTTCATCGTCGGATGTCAGCCAAGACGTACTCCGGCTCGGCGTCTCCATAGGCGCGCGCCAACGCCTCTCGACCAGCGGCGATCCACGCCTCGCGTTCCTTGTCAGGCTCGGGGACCAAGACCGTGACCAGAAGCGGCACGTCCGACGGGAGGTCGAACGGTTCATCAAGCTGGATACGCTCGCCATCGTAGTGGGCTCGAAGACTCACGGTCGGCATTTTGTCAGTGTACCCACCGGCTCCTGCCGCGACAAGCGAGCGCGAACGCCAATCCCAGGCGCCGGAACCCAGAAAATGCCCGATGGCACCCACCTCGTCTATGTGGCAGATGTCGATCTCGCCCGATGGCACACGGTTGATTCTCGTGGAAACCGTGCCCACGGCGGGCTTCGATCTGCGGGTCCTGCGCCTGGACCCCTCGACTGCGCTCGGGGCAGGTCCCTCGACGCCACTCGGAACACCCCCACGCCAGACCGAGCCGCTCCTGCATGCGAGGTTCGCCGAGGATAACGGCGAGATCTCGCCCGACGGGCATTGGCTGGCGTATCAGTCGGACGAGTCCGGCAGAACCAGATCTCCGTGCGGCCGTTCCCGGACGTGGACGCCGGGCATTGGACAGTCTCGACCAGCGGCGGCACACGCCCAGCGTGGGCGCGAAGTGGCACTGAGTTGTTGTACCTCGATGGCGCCGGGGCGATGACCAGTGTCGCGATTCAGACGGCCCCGACCTTCATCGCTGGCACGCCGACCACGCTGTTCGCCACGCGGTATGTCACCGGCGCAGGGTCTGCTCGCAGCTACGACGTCTCACCGGACGGCCAGCGGTTCCTGATGATCAAGAACAACTCAGGCGATTAGAACCCGAGCATGGTCGTCGTCTTGAACTGGCTGGAAGAACTGAAGGCCAAGCTGCCAGCGAAGTGATACGGAGGGCGGGAAGGTCAGGAGGGTCGGGAAAACTCCTCACGCGAATGGCGCCACTGCCGGATGACGTGTCGCGCCTCGCGCCGGTCCACAGACTTCATCGTGATGAAACCTGCCGCCTCGAGCTTGGCCAGCGTTCGCTGGTGACGCTGCCAGTATCCTAGGTATGTGAAGCCCTGGGAACTCATCGCCGAGACTCGCACACCAGACGGAAGCGACATGCGTCTGACCAAGCAGGACCACGAGTACGTGGTGCTGGTGAACGGCAAGACGCTCATGTCCAGCCGCATGCACGGGTCCGAGGAAGCGCTCGCCACCGTCGGATGCGCGCACCTTCGCACAACTGAGCGCCCCCACGTTCTGGTGGGCGGACTGGGCATGGCGTTCACCCTGCGCGCAACTCTGGACGTGCTGCCGCCGGATGCGATCGTGACCGTGGTGGAACTGGTGCCTGCAGTCGTCGAATGGAACCGTGGGCCACTCGGCGAGCTCGCCGGATATCCGTTGAAGGATCGCCGCGTGCGCATCCAGGTGGACGATGTGGGGTTCACGCTGAGGGGGAACCGCGACAAGTTCGACGCGATTCTGCTGGATGTGGACAATGGTCCCGCGGCGTTCACGTCCGAGGTGAATCACGGGCTCTACGACAACGCTGGCGTGTCTGCAGCCTACACCGCGCTTCGTGGTGGAGGTGCCCTGGCTGTCTGGTCGGCCTGGGAAGATCGCAAGTTCGAGCAGCGCCTCCGCTACCATGGGTTTGCGGCGGAGGTGAAGAGCGTGCGCGCGCGCCTCAAGCGAGGTGGTGCGTGGCACACCATCACGCTGGGGCTGAAGCCCGGCGGCGCAGCGTCTTGAGCACACCTTTTTCAACGTACAGAGACAGCCATTCTCGACTCGTTTAGAAACGATGCTGATCGGAGCCAATCCCCGTCGTCTGTGCCGTTGGTGTGTGCTGCTACTGTTCGTCGCATTCGCGCACCAGTCTCGAGTCTCTGCTGCACCTGATGATCCCGGCGGTTTGACGGCCGATGGCCGCCCGATTCCCGTGGCTCCGGAAGTGATCGCGCGCAATGAAGCCGGCGTTGCCGTACGCGCCACGCGGATCAGTGTCCCGATGCTCATCGACGGGCAACTCGACGAGAGCGTGTACTCGCAGGTGAAGCCGATGACCGAGTTCGTGCAGCAAGATCCGCACGAGGGCGCACCGGTCAGCGAGCGCACGGAGGCGTGGTTGCTGTTTGACGACCGCAACATCTACATCGCATGCCGTTGTCTGGACGAGCACCCCGAGCGCATGGTCGCGAACGAGATGCGGCGCGACAGCACGAACCTGCGTCAGAACGACAACTTCGCCGTCGAACTCGACACGTTTCACGACAAGCGCAATGGCTTCCTCTTCTACGTCACGCCGGTGGGCGGCATGTGGGACAGCTTGACGACCGACGAGCGCAGCAACAACGGCGACTGGAATACGGTGTGGGAAGCGAAGGGCAGACGCACGCCGAACGGGTGGATCGCCGAGATCGCCATCCCCTTCAAATCGCTGCGGTACAAGCCTGGTCGCGAACAGGTCTGGGGTATCAACCTGCGGCGCGCCATCCGCTACAAGAACGAGAACAGCTATATCTCACCGATCAAGCCACAATGGGGCATCGGAGGCATTTTCCACGTGTCGGCGGCGGCCACGTTGGTGGGCCTCGAAGCGCCGCCAACGGGAAAGAATCTCGAGATCAAGCCGGCGACGATCAATCGCCTGACGACCGACAACCTCGCCGTGCCGAAGGTGAGCAACGATCTGAAGGCGGACATCTCGATCGACGCGAAGTACGGCCTCACGAAGAGCCTGACCGCCGACCTCACCTACAACACCGACTTTGCGCAGGTCGAAGCCGACGAAGTGCAGGTGAACCTGACCCGCTTCAGTCTGCAGTTCCCGGAGAAGCGCGATTTCTTCCTGGAAGGGCAGGGGATGTTTCAGTTCGGGGCATCTTCCTCGGCGGGCAGCCCTCCGCCGACGGGGTCGAGCGCCAGTGGCGGCTCGGCGGATGCGCCGACCATTTTCTACAGCCGTCAGATCGGCTTGTCGAACGGCATCGTCATCCCAATCCTCGGGGGCGGACGCCTGTCAGGCCGGGTTGGGAAATGGAGCCTGGGCGCCCTGAACATTGCCAGTAAGTCCGACACCGCTGCCAAGGTGAAGCAGACCGACTTCACCGTCCTGCGCGTGCGCCGCGACGTGCTGGGCCGCAGCACGGTCGGCGTGATGCTCGCGAACCGCTCGCAATCGATCGTGGCCGCTGGTGCGAACACGCTCGTCGGTGTCGACGGCAATTTCACGTTTTTCCAGAACGTCTACGTCAGCGGCTATGTGGCTGGCACGTCGACGCCGACGAAGACGTCTGACCAGACCAGTTACCGCGGCAACTTCACCTACGGTGCCGATCGGTACGGGTTCACGTTCGACCGGATGGTGATCGATCGCAACTTCAATCCCGAGATCGGGTTTGTGCCTCGACAGAATGTCCGTCGTAACTTCGCATCGGGGCGCTTCAGCCCGCGGCCGCGCGGACGCCGCATCGTTCGCCGCTTCAGTTACGAAGGCAGCTACAACTACGAGACCGACGACACCAACCGCCTCGAGTCCAGGGAAGCGCAGGCCGACTACCGGATCGAATTCCAGAACAGCGACGTGCTGAGCGTCGAAGGGTTTCGCAACTACGAGCTGCTCAGAAGGCCGCTGACGCTGGCGTCGAACGTGAGGGTGCCAGTCGGAACCTACGGCTTCAGTCACATGCGCACGGCGTGGTCGCTTGGCCAGCAACATCGCCTGTCAGGTATTGCCGCCGTCGACGTGGGAGAGTTCTACGACGGGACGAAGAAGACCCTGTCGTTGAACGCGCGGTACGGGTTCTCGCGTCAGTTCGGCGTAGAGCCGAACATCTCGTTGAACTGGGTGGAGCGAGTCGGTACACGTGCGTTGATTCGTGCGACAGGCGCGCGCACGACCTTTACGATGACACCCCGCATGTTCGTCTCAGCGCTCGTCCAGTACGCCTCGTCTACCAGCACGGTATCGACCAACTTCCGCTTTCGCTGGGAATACCAGCCTGGCAGCGAGCTCTTTGTCGTCTACACCGATGGTCACGATACGGCGGCGCTTCCCGGGAAGACTGCCCTGCAGAACCGGGGCGTTGTCATCAAGGCGAACCGTCTTTTCCGGTTCTGACTCGCGCCCTGGCGCGACTGAAGAGCGCGCCTCAGGTCCCCATCAGCGAGCGCGCCTGCACCTTCCAGGAACCGTCGCGTAGTGCGACGAGGAAGACACCTTCGTCGGAGGCGAGCACGCGGCCGTCTCGCCCAAGTCGACTGGTCTTCACCGTGAGGTTCACGCCGTTCGACGTCGTCTGTACGACCGTCATCTCGTCTATTCGAGTTTGATACCACGTGCGCTGGCGCCCCGGTTCTGACCCTTTCAGGAACTCGTCCTTTGAATGCCAGACCTCGACGCGTCCATCGGCGATACGGACGTGCGGATAGTGAATGGCGCCTGCGACGATGTTCGGGTCGTGTTCATTCCATGCCTGAACGAACGCAGTGACCGCGTCGCGTCCAGCACTCGCGTTTCGCGCGGCGGCCTGCGCATCGACCACGCCCGTGCCGGCCGCGAACCTCGCCTGGATGCCCCAGCGGTTGTTCACGTTGGTCACGATG
>JBEBGB010000717.1:0-2808 GCA_040081675.1 Vicinamibacterales bacterium | reverse complement strand
AGGTCGGGAAGGCCGGGAAGGCCGGGAGGGTTCTTGCGAGCGGTTGTTCGCTTGGCCAGCACGGATCTGAGATAGCGCGAGAGCCTACGACGCGCGCATCGCAGCTCACTTTCCGGTTCGAGCGGTTGTGCGCTACGTTAGGCGCTGCCCATGCCGTTCACTTACGACGACTTCGACCTCTCCGGCATTCGTACCTATCCACTGAAGTCGCGCCCGAGCAAGGTGCGCGTCGAAGACTTCGGTCGGCCCGTGGCTGCCGGTGCGACGGTCGGCGAGTTTCTGGACGCACTGCCACACTCGCTTGGCGCGGCGGACCTGCGCGCTGTCGCCCGTGCAGTGGCCAACGCTGCGACCGCCGGGAGCGGCACGGTCTGGGGCCTCGGCGCCCACGTCATCAAGACGGGACTCTCGCCCGTCATCATCGACTTGATGGAGCGAGGCTTCATATCGGCGATCGCGACCAACGGCGCCGCCGTGATTCACGACTTCGAGATCGCGCTGGCCGGCGCGACGTCCGAGGACGTCGATCAGACGCTCGGCCCAGGCACGTTCGGGATGGCTGACGAGACCGGCCGCTTGCTCAACGGCGCGATCAACGACGGCGTCGCGAAGGGACTCGGCATCGGCCAGTCCGTGTCGCGCTATCTGCACGAACGCATTCCTCAACACGCACGGTCGAGCGTGCTCGCCGCGGCGGGACGACTGGGTATTCCGGTCACCGTTCACATCGCCATTGGAACCGACATCATCCACATGCATCCGGCCGCGTCAGGCGCCGCACTTGGCGAAGGCAGCCTGCGCGACTTCCGATACTTCGTGTCGAACGTCGCCCGTCTCGAACGCGGTGTGTTCCTGAATTGCGGATCGGCCGTTGTGTTACCGGAAGTGTTCCTCAAGGCCGTCGCTCTGGCGCGAAATCGGGGAATTGCACTCGCTGAGATGACGACGGTGAACCTGGATTTCATCCGTGCGTATCGCCCGCAGACCAACGTCGTGTCACGACCGACCGCCGGTACCGCAGGGCGTGGCTACACGTTGATTGGCCACCACGAGATCATGATCCCGCTGCTCGCCGCGGCAATCGCTCATGCGGCACGAAGAGAAAAGCTCTAACACGGAGTTCACGGAGGTTCCACGGAGCGCACGGTCTCCTCTCTGTGCTCCGGCCGGCAACGCAAATGTGAAGCCCGAAGCCTGAAGCGTAGCGGTCGATGTCGGGCGATTTGACGTGTTAGTATCAGAGTTTCCGGCCGGAGTAGCTCAGTTGGTGAGAGCACGCGTCTCATAAGCGCGGGGTCGGCGGTTCAAATCCGCCCTCCGGCACCATTCGACTATGCTCATGGTGTCCTGAGCCTGTCGAAGGACACTGTTTTCAGCACAGACAACTGGGTCCACCGCATGTCCTTGATCGACGGCGTTCGGCGGACTCTCGAACAACACCACCTGACGACGCCCTCGACACGTGCGGTGGTGGCACTTTCTGGCGGACCCGACTCCACGGCGCTGCTCCACGTGCTGCGGTCGCTCAGCGACTCCGGCGCACTGCACCTCATTGCGATTGCACACCTGAATCACCAGCTTCGCGACGAAGCTGATACCGACGAACGGTTCTGCGCACACGTGGCGGCCGACCTCGGGCTTGCCTTCGTAGTCGAGCGAGTGAACATTCGAGAAGTCGCGCGCCGAGAACATCGCTCGCTGGAAGATGCGGCTCACCACGTTCGGCATGCCTTCTTCGAGCGCACTGTCGCTGCCTGCCAGGCGGAGGTCATTGCCGTTGGTCATACGCAGGGCGATCAGGCGGAAACCTTTCTGCTGCGTCTGATCCGCGGGGCAGGCACTCGCGGTCTGGCAGGGATGCATCCGCGCAGCGGCGTCGTGATCCGGCCGCTGATCGATTGTTCGCGAGACGACGTCCGGGCGTTTCTCGCGCAGGGGCGCATCGCCTTTCTCCACGACGCTTCGAACGACGATGTGTCCATTCCGCGAAATCGAGTGAGAGCGGAGCTGCTGCCGCTGCTGGCGAGTCGTTTCAACCCGCGCATCGTCGAGACGCTGGTCTCCGAGGCCCATTTGGCGCAAGCCGACCAGCAGTACTTCCAAGAGATCGTCGACGCGTGGATGGCGAACCACGTCACCCGCTCCGGGCCGTCGACCTCGAGGGTGAATTGCAACGGCCTTGTCGCGTTGCCGCGCGCGGTTGCCTGGCGGGTGCTTCACACCCTCATGCGGTCGGCCGCAGGGGGCGGCCAGATCTCGAACCTCCACGTCGCCCAGGTCTGGGAAGCTGTGGTGGTGGGAGGCGCTCGAATCGACGCCCCCCGTCACCGTGTGCAACGTGTCGGCCCAGACGTCGTCTTAACAAGCAGGCCCGCCGGTTCCGCCGGCCGCCCGTCGGACGCGTTCGCGAGTGGAGTTCCCGAGTTCTGTCGCCCGCTACCAGTCCCCGGCGAGGTGATGATTCCGGAGATCAACTGCGTAATGTCGGCCGAAATCGCTCTTTCGGGGCTAAACGCGCCGCCCCTGAACCGGGAGTTGGCGATTGTGCCGAAAGATCGGGTGGCCGGCGGACTGGTGGTTCGAAATCGGCGAGCAGGAGACCGGCTCAGACCGTCCGACGTCGGACATAAGAAGCTCCAGGACCTGCTGGTCGACCGTAAGGTTCCGCGTGGGGCGCGCGACCAGGTGCCAATCGTTGTGGACCAGGCTGGACACATCGTGTGGGTGGCCGGACACGCAATCGACCAGGACTTTCAGGTGTCAGACCCTGCGCAAGCCGTGGTAATCTTGAGACTTAAGGCTGTGGGA
>JBEBGB010000716.1:0-2808 GCA_040081675.1 Vicinamibacterales bacterium | reverse complement strand
TTCTTCCTCTGGAGCAGCATCCCGGACGAGGAACTGCTCGACGTGGCGTCTCGAGGAGAACTCGGAAAGCCCGCCGTGCTCGAGCATCAAGTGCGGCGCATGCTGGCCGACGAGCGGTCGCGCAACCTGGTGACCAACTTCGCGTCGCAGTGGCTGCACCTGCGCAACCTCGATGCAATCACGCCGGACATGCGGCTCTTCCCGGACTTCGACGACAACCTCCGTCAGGCGTTCAGACAAGAGACCGAGCTGCTCATCGACAGCGTCATGCGCGAAGACCGGAGTGTGCTCGATCTGCTGCGCGCGAACTACACGTTCGTCAACGAGCGCCTGGCCAAGCACTACGGCATCCCGAACGTCTACGGCAGCCGCTTCCGCCGGGTTTCGTTCGACACGGAGCCGACGCGCGGCGGACTCCTGCGCCAGGGCAGCATTCTGCTCGTCACCTCCTATGCCACGCGCACCTCTCCGGTGATCCGGGGCAAGTGGATCCTCGACAATCTGCTCGGCGTGCCACCACCTCCGCCACCGCCGAACGTGCCCGCACTCGAGGATCCCAAGACGATCGCCGCCGCCCTGCCGATGCGTGAACGCCTGGCCCAGCATCGTGCCAACCCCGCGTGTGCGAGCTGTCACAAGCAGATGGATCCGGTCGGTTTCGCGCTCGAGAACTACGATGCGGTCGGACGATGGCGCACCGTTGATGCCGGCGCACTCATTGACGCATCGGGCACGCTGTTCGACGGCACGACAGTCAACGGCGTCGCCGATCTGCAGGCCGCGATTCTCCGGCGTCCCGAGTTGTTCGTCGGAACGATGACGGAAAAGCTGCTGACGTTCGCGAACGGGCGGGGTGTCGAGTACTACGACGCTCCAGCCATTCGCCACATCCTGCGCGACACACAGCGGCAGGACTTCCGCTTCTCGTCGCTCATCATGGGCGTCGTCAACAGCGTGCCATTCAGGATGAGGACCGCGTCATGATGATCACGAAGAAGGCGCTGGCGCGCCGGACGTTTCTCCGCGGCATGGGCGCGACGGTCGCGCTGCCGCTGCTCGACGCGATGGTCCCTTCCATGACGGCCCTGGCCCAGACACCGGCCAATCCTGTCCGTCGCCTGGGCTTCGTGTACATGCCGATGGGTTCGGACATCAGTCGCTGGACGCCTCCGGGCGAGAGCGGCGCACTGTCCGAGCTGTCGCCGAGCCTCAGTTCGCTTGCGTCAGTCAGAGACCGCATCATCGTGGTCAGCAACCTGGAGCTGAAGAATGCATATCCGGGTACGCATGCGACGTCGAATGCCTCGTTCCTGAGTGCGGCGAAGGCAAAGTGGACCGAGAGTTCCGACTATCACCTCGGCACGACCGTCGATCAGATTGCCGCGCGACAGATTGGACAGGACACGCAGCTCCCGTCGCTGGAACTGTCGATGGATCTGCTCGACACCGTCGGTCAGTGCGACAACGGCTACGCCTGCGTCTACCAGAACAACCTGTCGTGGTCGTCGCCGACGACACCGCTTCCGTCCGAGGCGCATCCCCGCGTCGTGTTCGAGCGTCTGTTCGGCGAGGGCGGGAGTTCGGCGGAGCGGCGTGCGGCGCTCGGCAAACGCGCGAGCCTGCTCGATTGGGTGCGCGAAGATATCGCCCGTCTCCAGGGCCGGCTCGGCTCGGGCGACCGCACCAGAGTCAGCGAGTACCTGGACACGATTCGCGAGGTAGAGCGGCGCGTTCAGCAGGCCGAGGCGCAGACGCGAGACAACCCGCTGCCGGACCTCGATCGTCCGGTCGGCGTCCCGGCCGCCTACGCCGACCACGCACGGCTGATGTTCGACCTGCAGGTGTTGGCGCTGCGGGGAGATGTGACCAGAGTGATCACGTTCCAGCTGGCTCGCGAGTCGAGCAACCGCACGTACCCCGAGATCGGCGTGCCCGATCCACACCACGCCACGTCACATCACGGCAACGATCCGGAGAAGGTCGCGAAGATCGCCAAGATCAATCAGTTCCACGTCTCGCTGTTTGCCTACTTCCTGGAGCAACTCGCTGCAGTGCCCGAGGGTAACGGCACGCTGCTCGATCACTCGCTCTATCTGTACGGCAGTGGCATGGGCAACCCCAACGTGCACGATCATGTGAACCTGCCGATCGTGGTGGCAGGCGGTGCTGCCGGCAAGGTGCGCGGTGGCCGTCACCTCAAGTTCGCCACGCCGACGCCCATGGCCAACCTGCATCTCTCGCTGCTCGACAGCGTAGGAGTTCGCCTCGACTCTTTCGCCGACAGCACGGGAAAACTGGACACCTTGTTCACTCCCGTTGGTCTGGCAGGCTGAGGTACATCGATGATGCCCATCACACGCCGCGGTTGTCGGCTGCTCGGTTCGCTTGCCTTCAGCGGGTTGCTCGCGTCTTCGCTCACTGCCGCCGGCGATGCGACGCTGGCTCGCGCGGTCGAGGTGCGCGACAGCGTGAGCGTTCGCCAGTTGCTTGCAGCGCGGGTTGATGTGAACGCGCCGCAGGCAGACGGTTCCACGGCGCTGTTGTGGGCCGCACACCACGACGACCTGGAACTGGTGGACCAGTTGCTGCGTGCCGGCGCGAATGTGAAAGCGGCGAATCGCTACGGCGTTGCTCCATTGATGGTCGCCTGCACCAACGGCAACACCGCCATCATCGCGCGGTTGCTCGATGCAGGAGCCGATCCGAACACGGCACTGCCCGGCGGCGAAACGGCGTTGATGACCGCGGCACGAACGGGCAGGGCTGACGCTGTTCGCGCGCTCATCGCGCGCGGCGCGAACGTACACG
>JBEBGB010000715.1:0-2811 GCA_040081675.1 Vicinamibacterales bacterium | reverse complement strand
CACTGGGCCGAGCAGTTGCACTTCGTCGAAAAGAAGGATCTGGTCACGATTGAGGACTTCGGTCGGTATCGTACGGAGGCCGCTGCCCACGGCGCGGCGCTGACGACCAAGGCCGCCATCGTCGAAGCGCTTACCTCGCGCGGCGAAGCATTCGCCAAGGGCCTCGAGGCGATGACCGATACTGCGCTCGGTGAGCAGGTGGCATTCGGGCCGCCGATCCCGGGGCCGGGCAAGTCGCGCTTCGAGATGCTGCTCGGTGTCAAGGAACACGAGATGCACCACCGTGCCCAGCTGTTCCTCATCGAGCGCATGCTCGGCGTCGTGCCGCACCTGACGCGCGCGCGCCAGCAGCATTCCTGAGGCCTCCCCCGCGCCCGGTGTGTCGCCGGGCGCGTTCACGTCGAGGCGCCGAAGGCCTCTGCGTTCTCGGGCGTCGTGCGAACCATGCCTGGCGTGCCTCGTCTGCGGACCGCGAGGCCGTGTCAGGCGTAGATGATGAATTCGAGCAGGTTGCCGTCGGGGTCGCGTGTATAGACGCTCGACCCTGGCTTCTTCCTGCCACCCTGCCGCGCGACCGGCCCTTCGACGAGGGGTCCGCCTGCCGAGTCCAGCAGGGTCCGAAGCGCTGTTGGCGAACCGTCCCACACGAAGCAGAGATCGCCGCACGGAGGCTTGGCTCCTGGCGCCTTCAGTGTGAACGCCCCGTTCTGCCAGAGCGAGGGCCGATGAAAGTTGATCATCTGCTCGCCGACGTACACCGACACCACGCTTGTCGTTTCGCGCACGTCGAACCCGAGGCGGCGATAGAAGGCCAGCATCGCGTCGGTGTCCTGCATGGGGAGTGCGACGTGATCGAAGCCGCGAACGCTACCGGTGGCTTGCGCGAGCGCCTGCGCACCGAAGCTCGCGGGGACGCCTGAGGCGATCGCCGCAATGAGTGTCCTCACAAACGTTCGCCGGGCGGAGTGTGTGTGCATGCGTTGCCTCAGTTGACCGACAGAATAGCGGAATAGCGGGGGAGGGAAGACGTCTCTCGCCGTCAAAGGAGCGGGAGCGCAGATTGGCTCACTGTGGGATTCGTGCCGAGTCGCGGCGAGAGCCGCGCGCTGGTCTGAAGACGTCTCGCGCCGCCGAACGAGCGACAGCGAATTGACTGTGACTGGGGATTCGCGCCGAGAGCGATGAGCGGCACGCGAGTCGCTCGAAGCCTGGAAGCCCGCTCGATGCGCCAAAGACCGAACGAAGTGAGGGATTTGGCGGAGAGAGAGGGATTCGAACCCCCGGAACCCTTCCGGGTTCAGTGGTTTTCAAGACCACCGCCATCGACCACTCGGCCATCTCTCCGCGTCACAATCTGGCCTGAATTCGCGCGACACTTTCGAAGGTCAGACGAATTCGCCGTCCCGTGTCACCGGTTGTCTACCGCTCAGGAAGACACGCGACAGGACCGGACGCGCCACGTTCACACGACATTGTAGCGCGCCCACTCGACGCTGTTCGGTGAGCCTCGCGACGCGAGGGACTCCGGCTTACGCTCAAAGGCCGAGGCCAAGACGATACCAGTGGAAGAGGTCTTCGCGACGAGGCCTCCAGTCATAGTCGTCGCGCTCAGCGAGGGGCGCGCCGGTGCTGCCTTCGGCCAGATTGACGAGCAGCGGATGAAGCGTCCGCCTGAGGGCTGCGTCAAGGAAGCGGGCGCCGTCGAGTCCGAGCAGGTACGCCGGACCGAAGTCGTAGTCCACGAGCGTGTCGCCGTGCTCGAGTCCCCAACGCCGATCATCGTTTTCCGCGTAGAACCGGAGCACATGCTCAACTGCCTCCACGTCCTTCTGTTGCTTTCGATCCGTGAAGGCCACGAGCTTCAATAGGGCGTAGAGGCTAAGCGGTGTGACAGGTACTGCCAAGCCTGAATCGAGGCGGACCTCGACTGCGGCCTCGAGGACGCGGTCGAATCCCGCCATGTTCAGGACCAGGTCGGGCGACAGCCGCAACGTGCCGTCAGGGGCGAGATCGTGGCTATACGGAAGGAGATCAACGAGTCCTCCCGGCGCGTATCTCAGACGATGGGGAATCGGTGTTTCGGAGAACTTCGACACCAAGCCTTTCTTCACAGCGTCGAAGGCCGCGACGTCTGGCACAAACACGACTACGTCTGCATCGTTGGTCCGAGATGCGGGCTTCGTGTCGAGCAGCAGTTGAGGCACGAGCGCCCCGACGACGCAGAAGGGGACGCCAAGTTCGCGCAGTCCGCGCACGAGGGCTGAAAGCACGGGCTCGAGCGCCGGGTCAATGGTCGCCACGGACCATCAACTCCGGGAGAAGCATCTCCGCCGCTTCGTTTGCCTGATCGGTTCCGCGTAAACGCAGTTCGGCGTAGATAAGGAGCGGCGGTGCAGTTGGGGGGTGCGGTGTATCGGTCGGCACCAGAGGAAGAGCCAGCGGTGCTGGCGGTTCGATGACCAAGAGATTGCCGCGGTGCGCTGCTGGCTGCGCGACCAATTCCTCGAGGAGATCGCGGCCTTCCAGTTGATGAGGGTTTGCGTAGATTTCAGTCTCAGCAGCGCGGAAGAAGTCTTTTCGCACGGCGGCGCCGTCGGCTCCGGTCAGTGCCCAGGGGACGCCGCGCGCCGCGAGCACGCGGCCAAGGACCTCCCAGCGCTTGCGCATCTCGGTCTCACGCATCTGGAAGTGCCGCACACGGAGTTTCGGGCGGAGCACGTCACCGTACGTCGGTACCCAGAGGGCGACGAGGTCTGGCACCTTGACCAGCACACGCCGCCCTTTGGCTTCATGGAGGAAGCCGCGCCTCTT
>JBEBGB010000714.1:0-2811 GCA_040081675.1 Vicinamibacterales bacterium | reverse complement strand
GATCACAGCGGTCAGAAACGCTGGGGCGTGTACGGTAACGCCGGCTGGCAACCATCGACGAAGACGCAAGTGCAGCTCTTCGGAACCTACGTCTACAACGACCAGCGCCTGCCGGGCGCGCTCACACGCGCCGAGGCGAACGCCGATCCCAATCAGGCGAGCGCGGCCGCGCTCAGTGGCAACTACGGGAAGGTCGTGAAGACCGCACGGGTCGCCGGCAAGACAACGTGGTCCCTTGGCACGAATGGATCGGTCTCAGCCGGTCTCTCGTACGAAGGCCAGTCGCTATTCCATCCCATCGTGAACCAGATTTTCGTCGACTTCGACGGCCCGGGACCGAATGCGCCGGTGGAAGTGTTCAGCCTGCTGATCGACACCGATCATCGTGATCTCGGCGCGATGGTGCGCTACGACCAGCGCGTCGGCGCGCACGACCTGCTCGCGGGGGTCAACTTCGGGAAGGGATCGGTGAACGGCGGCAACTATCGCAACATCAACGGACGGCCCAACGGCCTCAGCGAATCCTACGACAGCCACTCAGACACCATGGAAGCGTTCGTCACGGACCGCTGGCGCGCCTCCGACCGCTGGACGGCGGTGTTCGGCGCCCAAGTGGTCAGCGCCGCGCGCGACGTGCTGGTGACCAACGCGACAACCCGCGCCGTCACGAACCCTGACGCTCGCTACACGACTCTCAATCCACGTGCGGGCGTCATCGCCTCGGTGAACGAGGCCGGTGAGTTCTACGGTAACGTCAGCCGGTTGTTCGAAGCGCCGACGACCTTCCAACTGATCGATCAGGTCCGCGGCGGCAACCAGACACTCGATCCCATGACCGGCACCGTGGCCGAAGTCGGTTGGCGCTCCAAGGCCAGTCAGTCGCAAGCCTTTCGTTGGACCTGGGACATCGCTGCGTACTATGCCCGCATCAGCAACGAAATTCTCTCTCTGGACGATCCGAATGCGCCGGGCAACAGCCTGGTGACCAACATCGACAAGACCACGCACGCCGGCCTCGAAGCGCTGGTCGGCAGCAGTGTCACCGTCGGCAGCGCGCATCGTATCGAGCCGCAGATCAGCGTCACGTTCAATCAGTTCGCCTTTGCCAACCATCCCGTCTACCGCACGAACCGCTTGCCCGCCGCGCCGCCCTACGCGGTACGCGGCGAGGTCGTGTACAGGCATGCCGGTGGCTTCTACGCGGGCCCCACGTTCGATTTCATCGGCAAGCGATTTGTGGACTTCGCCAATTCCTACACCGTGGATGGCTACGGATTGATGGGGCTTCGCGCGGGCGTCTCCGGCCGGCGGTGGGAGGTGTTCGGAGAAGTGCGCAACATCTTCGATGCGGATTACATCGCTACTATCAGCGTGCTCAACGTCGCCACCGCCGATGCGCGCGTCCTGAATCCTGGCCAGCCGCTATCGGCCTACACCGGTCTGCGGTATTCGTTCTAGCCAGCCGGGCGGATGAAGCGAACACATGCAGGACATCCATCGACGGGAGGGTTGGGCGACGCTGTATGAAGCGGGGGGAGCGGTTCTCGCCACGCTCGTCCTCAAAGGCATGAGTCGACGGTCATGAGTTGCTCGCCGGGAAAGCCAAACGCTCATCGCTCTGTTGTGATCCTCTGACGGCACACTCATGAAGAAGGACGTGCAGGGACGAAAGGTGCTCTACGCGACGGTGTGGCGGTGGCACTTCTACGCGGGCCTGTACGTCGCTCCGTTCCTGGTGCTCCTGGCGCTCACGGGCCTCGTCATGCTGGCGAAAGAGCCGATCGAACGCTGGCAGCTCGGGACCCTGGTGACCAACACGTCTGGAGGCACTCCCGCTTCTCACCAGGCGAGACTGGACGCCGCGCGACTGGCGTTTCCCACTGCGACCTTCGTGCGCTACCAGCCAGGGCGTAACAGCGCGGACGCCACGAGCGTGACGGTCACGCTCGACGGTCGTCCGCACACCGTCTTCGTGGATGCGAGCACGGGACTGGTACGCGGGATCGTGGACGATGGCCATCGCATCGGCGTGGTGGCGGAGCTGGTTCACGGGACTCTGCTGATGGGTGTCTGGGGCGATCGATTGATCGAGATCGCCGCCAGCTTCGGCATCCTGCTGATCGTGTCCGGGGTGTACCTGTGGTTTCCCAAGGGGACGTCGTTCTGGCAGGCGTTGAGAGTGACCGGCGGCACCCGCCGGCTCGCGTGGCGCGACCTGCACAAGACGACGGGAGCGGTGCTGGCGCCGGTGCTCGCGTTCTACTTCATCTCCGGTCTGGCGTGGACCGGCGTGTGGGGAGAGCGGTTCGTCCAGACGTGGAGCACGCTGGCCGCCACGAACGCGGCGCCCGCTGACGCGACGTCGCACACGCACGACACACTGAACGCGGCATCCAGCAAGGTCGTGCCGTGGAACCTGGAGCAGACCCCGCTGCCGTCGTCATCGCACGCGGGCCACGGCCTCATCACGCTCGATGCCGCGATCGCTGCCGCTCAGCGAGAAGGTATTGGTCAGCGCTTCTTTGTAGGCGTGCCAGGCGACGCCGATGGCGTCTGGACCATCGCGCAGACCGGCCTGAATGACGACATCAATGATCCCAGACAGGAACTCACGGTGCACGTGGATCAGTACACGGGCCGCGTTGTGGGCGACGGAGGTTGGGAGGAATACAGCCCGATGGCCAGAGCGATGGCCGCGGGGATCCCGCTTCACATGGGTTCGCTCGGCTGGTGGAACCTTCTCGGCGCGAGCGTGGTGTGTCTGTCGGTCATCACGCTGAGCCTGAGTGGTCTCGTGATGTGGTGGTTGCG
>JBEBGB010000713.1:0-2814 GCA_040081675.1 Vicinamibacterales bacterium | reverse complement strand
CGTGCGGAGTTCGCGGCGGATGCGTTCTGCAACACCGGGCGGCGCGTCGCGCAGATGAACCGCAAGGCTGATTTCCTTGTCCTCCAACCAGACACCGGGGATGCCCGCAACGCGAGGTGTCAGGGCAAGCCGCACTCGGTGCAGAGCCGACACAGACCGAGCGTCGATCTTCAGGGGACGCTCATTCTCGTTGCCGTAGAGACCCAGGTACTGGATCTCTCGGACGCCGACCCGTCGCTGCACGTCGGCGCGGCGACGTCCGCTGATGACGACGATGTTCATGCGGGGATGGCGCGCAAGTCGTCGCAGGGTCTGCCTTGTGGTCGGCGCCACACGCGCGAGGTGGGGCTTGGGCTGCATGCGCGCGAGCGTCCCGTCAAAATCCAGGAACAGCACGATGCGATCACTCGTCCGCATCCGCTCCGCGATGTTCGTCCAGTGCAATTCGAGTCGGCTTGGCACACTTACTCCGGTCACGCGACGGCGACCGGTTCCAACGGCTCGACTCGCACATCGGCGAGGTCGGTCATCAGGTTCGCGGCCCATCGGTAAATGTTGTGTTCGCGGACGCCTTGCCGCATGCGCCGCATGCGGTCCTTCTGGTCTTCATCAGTCATGTCGAGCGCTCGACGCAGCGCGGCGGCCACTTGTTGAATGTCATATGGGTTTACCAGCAGCGCATCGGTCAGTTCGAGAGCCGCCCCGGCGAATGTGCTGAGCACCAGCGCGCCGCGGTCATCGTCGCGCGCGGCGACGTATTCCTTGGCGACCAGGTTCATCCCGTCGTGCAGGGAGGTGACGACGCAGACGGATGCGGCGCGGAAGTAGCGCGTGATCTCTTCGTGGGTATGGTGACGGTTCAGCCAGGCGATAGGCTTCCACCGGCCTTTTCGGAAACGCGCGTTGATGCGCTCCGCTTCGGCCGTGACCTCCTCCAGAAACCGTTGGTAGCGATCGATCTCGGTGCGGCTCGGGGCGCCGATCTGAGCCAGCGTGAATCGACCCTGGAACTCCGGGTACTGATCGAGCAGACGCTCGATCGCGCGGAAGCGCTCGAGCAGTCCTTTCGTGTAATCGATGCGGTCGACGCCGACGGCGAGAATCTCGGCTTCGATGCCGAGCGCCTCGCACAGCGCGGCTCGCTCGTCGGCTTCGCGGGTGAACAGTTCGCGGCTCGGCGCGGCTGCTTCCGGAAACGCGACGCTGATCGGATAGGGCCGAACGCTGGTCGTGTGCCCGAGTCGAGTGACAGCGAATCGATCCCACTCGGTGAGCGCCTCAACCGCCCGGTCCACGCTCGACAGAAAGTTGTTGCAGTGCCCTTGCGTGTGAAAGCCGATCAAGTCAGCGCCGAGCAGTCCGTCCACGAGTTCGCGCGCGAAGGGACAGATACCGAACACCTCAGGATTGGGCCACGGCACGTGCCAGAAGATCGCCACGCGTGCATCAGGCCGTGCCTTCTTCACGATGCGCGGCAGCAGCGCGAAGTGGTAGTCCTGCACCAGGAGAATGGGCGAGGTCACGCCAGCCATTTCTTCCAGAACAGCGTCTGCAAACACGCGGTTCACTTCTTGATACTTGTCCCAGTCCTCAGGCCTGAAAATGGGCCGGGTGTGGGCGATGTGACAGAGCGGCCAGAGCCCCTCGTTGGAGAAGCCGTAATAGTAGCCGCGCTCCTGTTCAGCGGTCATCCACACGCGACGCAGGGTGTAAGAGGGACGATCTGGCGGGACTCGCAGCCGGTCGTATTCGTCGACGACAACGCGGTCGGCATCGGCCGAGCCGTGCGCAATCCACGTCCCGTTGCACGCGAGGAGCACGGGCTCGAGCGCCGTCACGAGCCCACTGGCTGGCACCAGGACCTTTGGTACGTCTCCCGCGAACGTGTGCATGTAGGGCTCGCGGTTCGAGACGACAAAGACCGGACGAGCCCCGAGCTTCTTGGTCAGGCTGACGCGCAACCGTTCGGCGGTCCACAGTGACACCTGCGTCTCGCGAAGATGCGCTTCGCGCTCTGCCGTCGCGCGCGCCGCTCCAAGGTCTCGTGCCAGGTGCGTCACCTCCCGATGCAGTTCGCCGAGGGCTTGAGTGGGCGGAAGATGGGGTGGCTCCTCTTCCCCGCCAAGCCGCAACGAGTGCAGCCAATGTGTCATGCGTGCGAGCGGATCGGTGAACCGCCAACGCACCACCAGCAACATCACTGGAACCGTCAGCAGCACCTGGACGGTCGCGTTCACCATGGATTCCTGCATGGTCCTGGCGACGCGCGCATCGATGCCCGCCGCGTCGAGTGCGAGCGCCAGACTTCCGGCCACACGACCATTGCGGTGCAGCGGCACGGCGTAGACGAAGAGCCCTGTGTCGTCGACGCTGAGAAACTCCCCGGCTGCAGCGTTGGTCTCCATTGCATGTACAGCGGCGCCGGGCTGGACGGCGAGCGTCGAACTGCTGCCCGGCGAACGAGAGATCGGACTGCCCTTCGCGTCGTACACCGCGATGCCTTTGACGTCCGCACGAGCTGCCACGCGTGTGAGGGCTCGCTCAATCGCTTGAGAGGCGCTCTTCTCCGTTGGAGTGGCGCTCTTCTCCGTTTGAGCCGTGCTCTTCTCGAAGAGCGGCTCGACCGTATCTTGAGCGTTTTCGGCGAGCACCGCCGCGTGGGCCCTCAGGTCCTGGCGCAGCAGGACGCGCTGTCGTTCGGCTTGATAGCGATCGAACGATAACGACACAACTGCGACAGAGACCGCCAGCACGCTGGCAATGATGAGCGGTGTACGCATCGACGCGGCTCCAGAGTGAATGTGGTGGTACCCC
>JBEBGB010000136.1:0-10680 GCA_040081675.1 Vicinamibacterales bacterium | reverse complement strand
TCGACCAGGTCGCCGACGTGAATCAGGGTGAACGACGAATCTCGCCGCATGGGGCTGGCGAGCACACGTCGCTTGGCCATCTTGAAGAGCGTCAGGAAACCGGTGTCGCGCGGACCGTATATCGCGCAGGGCCGGAGGATGGTCCACTGCAGTTGTGGCGTACTGCGGACCGTTGCTTCGGCGGCGAGCTTGCTCCGTCCGTACGCATTCACCGGTGCATCCTGGTCGAACTCGGTGCGTGGATGCGCGAGCGTGCCTGGCCCGCCTGCAGCCAGGCTCGAGATATAAATGAACCGTGCGCCGACACGCCGGGCCGCCTCCGCGGCCGCGCGCGTCCCTTCAACGTTCACCGCGTTGAACTCTTCCTCACTGGGCGCTCGAACCGTCCCCGCACAGTGGATGATGAACTCCGTGCCTGCGCACGCGCGGGTGAGTGCTCCAGGCTCGAGGTCGGCTTCAACGACTTTGGCACGGACCGGAACGGGCTTGGTGTTGCCCGGGCGGACGACGGCCCGCACGTCCCAGCCATGGCGCAGGAACGTGTCCGTGATGTGCCACCCTACAAACCCGGTGGCGCCGGTGACGCTAAGCGATCCGCTTCTCATACACTCGATAGGTTTTGTATCGACGGCCGCCCGCGGCCTCGATACCCGCGTTGATCGCGGTGTTGTCTTCGAGGGTCCAGCCCACTTCGGCCCGGGTCAACCCTGCACGTACTCCGCGCGCTCTCGCCTCGGCAATCAGCAGCGGATACAGACCGATCCGGCGAACCTTCGGCAGCACCCCGAGCATCAGCATCCGGCCGCGCGTCACAATCGATCGGCGACGCAGGAAGTGCCAGAAGCCCGTCGGCAGCAGACGCCCCTTCATCCGCTTCAACACCTGGTTCAGGTCAGGAATCGAGACGGCGCATCCTACGGGCTCGCCTCCCATCTCTGCGAACAGCACGAAGTCCGCATACGCCACCGGTCTCAGATCGACGGCCAGCTGTCGGATCTCGGCGTCAGTTGGTGGCACAAATCCCCAATTGCCGGCCCACGCGTCCCGATAGATGTGCTTCAGAATGTCGAGCTCTGCATCGAATCGTTTCAAATCGGCGCGTCGAATGGAAATGCCGAATCTGTCGCGTACACGATCGGCAATCCGCGCGACACGTTCGGGAAGCGGGCTGGTCAGGTCTAGTTCCCATGCAAGCAGGTCCTTCACTTTGACATAGCCCGCGTCTTCGATGAAGCCAGCGTACGACGGTGGATTGTAGGGCATCAGCACGCACGGTGGATCGTCGAAGCCGTCGATGAGGAGTCCGGCCGCTTCATGCATCGAAGGATTTACGGGACCGCGCACAACCGCACACGCGCGTGACGCTGCATGGACCTCCACCTCATCAAGTAAACGACGCGCCACGCTCGCATTGCACGCTTCGAAGAAGCCGAACCACGTCACCAACTCGTGGTGCACCTCGTTGTGCAACCCGTCGTCGATGGCCGCGATGCGCCCGACTACCCGCGAATCGTCTTCGGCCAGCCAGCAGGAGATGGCCGCGTGATCGAGAAACGGATTGTGGCGAGGATCGAAGCGGCGATGTTCGTCCCGTCTGAGGGGCGGCACGAAATTCGGATCCTGGCTGTAGAGCGAGTACGGGAGATCAACGAACTGCCGCCGGCGACGCCTGGAGTCGACCGGAACGATTCGGCACGCGGCCCCTTGCGTCATCCAGCGGCCAGGAAGCGGGTGTCAGCGCGTCGCTGCAGGAGCCAGAGAACGGCGAACGCAACGTTCACCGGCACGAGCTCCGCATAGATAAACCACTCGGGGCGCCTTCCCCACACCGCGATCGCGATCGACAGACGCCTGATGTTGTCACCCATCAGGTTCCAGCCGCGAACAGATCGATAGAAACAGGCGCGGTAACGGTCGCGGTCCTCGACGCCGACCTGTCCCGCCTCGGCGCGTCCGGCGATCACGCGTTCAACCTCGTGATGGCGACCCGACAAGACCCGCTGCATCGACTCGTACGCCCGGACGATACCGATCGATGGCTGTTCAGCGGCTCGCAGCGACGGCTGTCCCTTGATCGCGATCGACAGGTAGGTGGTCCGGTGGTAGTCGTACAGCTGGGCGTGAATGATGGTCGAGAGACCCGCGATGACCGCGACGCCCACAAGGCTCCACCCAAACCCGCGGGAGAACGCTGACACCAGAATGCCGAGGTACATCGCCACGTGTGTGACGTAACCGGCGACGCCGTCCATCAACCGGCCGAACTCAGACGACTGCCCCGTCATGCGCGCCAGTTGACCGTCGGCGGAGTCCAGCACGCCGTGCAACACCAGCAACGCGACGCCGAGCCACGCGTATCGACTGGATGCCAGCGCACAGCCGCCGGCGCCTCCAGCCACCAGGGCCACCCACGTGACGGCCGTCGGCGAGAGACCGGCGAGACGAGCCGCACGTGCAAACAGAATCCCGAAACGTCTGAAGAAATAGACGTCGACGAACTCTTCAATCTCTTTCGCCTTGAATGCCAGGCCGTCTGATGCGGGCGTCAGGTCGGTCACAACGCTCGGAACAACACGTTCCCTGGTGCCGAGGCGCGGACATGATGGTCGGACGCCGCGGCGTATTGCGCAGGACGGCAATTGGGGAAGGTCGAGAGCGAACTCACATCGGTCAGTATAATTCGGCGTGCGGTGGTCCCGGGGCGTCCCCGGAACATCATCGCTCCTGAAGGAGTTGTCGATGCCTCGATTGTCGCGCTTGGGCGGCGCTTTGCTTCTCGTGCTGCTGTGCGCTCCGCTACGGGCGAGCGAACTCAGCGACGACCTCGCGGCGCGTCGTGCCCGGTTGCTCCAGCGCTTCAGTCCGGACACGATGATCGTCCTGCTCAGTGCGCCGTCGCGTGTCTACTCGGGCGATGTGGACTATGAGTACAGGCAGGACAGCAACCTCTACTATCTGACGGGCATCACACAGGAGGCCACGGCGCTCGTGTTGATGCCTGGCAATGTCACCCGCCGCGAGATTCTGTTCGTCACCGAGCGAAATGCCGAGCGCGAACACTGGACCGGTCGACTCCTCAGCCGAGACGACGCGCGGGACCGGACGGGCATCGCCACGGTGCTGTCGGCGTCAGAGTTCGATTCCTTCATCGGCAACATGCTGAGACGCCGATCGCACGGATCCACCATTGACCAGAAGGAAGCCGCCGCGTTCTTCGGCGCACTGGGCGAGGGACGCGCCAAGGTGGCTGTGGCCCTGGACCTTGCGGCGTCCGGGGCGCCGCCGACTGAAACGCAGGCGTTCGTTCAGCGACTGCGCGATCGCTATGTGGGCTACGTGGCCATCGATGCAACGCCTGCGCTCACGGCCCTTCGGCTGGTGAAGACGCCGTACGAATTGACGCTGCTCGAGAAGGCGACGGCAATTTCGGTCGACGCTCAACTTGCGGGCATGCGCGCAGCCGGCGTCGGCGTGTTCGAGTATCAAGTGAAGGCTGCGATCGAAGCGGTCCACCGCGCTGAAGGCGCGATCTCCTGGGCCTATCCGTCAATCGTGGGCAGCGGCCCGAACGCGACAATTCTGCACTACCCCGAGTCCGACCGGCAGATGCAGGCGGGCGAACTCCTGCTGGTCGATGCCGCCGCCAACTTTGGCTATCAAGCCTCCGACCTGACGCGCACGTATCCGATCAGCGGCACGTTCTCGAAGCCCCAGCGCGATATCTACGACCTGGTGCTCTACGCCCATGAGGAAGCGGTCAAGGCCGCACATCCCGGCGCGACGCTGGCTACGATTCACGACCGCACCGTCGACGTGCTGAAGGAAGGCCTGTTGAAGCTGGGTTTGATCGCCGACACCACTGGCACGCAGTATCAGATGTGGTTCACACATGGCACGTCACACTTCGTCGGGCTCGACGTGCACGACGTCGGCTCCCGCACCGAGCCGCTGCAACCTGGCATGACGTTTACCATCGAACCCGGTCTCTACATACGGCAAAGCGTGCTGGATCAATTGCCGAAGACTCCGGAGAACCTCACGCTCATCCAGAAGATTCAATCGGCTGTCACCAAGTACAACGACATCGGCGTCCGCGTGGAGGACTCGTTCGTGATGGAACCTGCAGGAGCCCGCACTCTGGCGCCGAGTCTGCCCCGCACGGTCGCTGAGATCGAGGCGTTCCTGCGCACACGTCCCGCGGCGCGAGGCAACCGATGAACTTTCCACGTCGAGGCGTGCTGGCAGGCCCACGACACCTTCAGCACGTCAGGCGGAGGATCGCCATCTGCGCGACGCTGCTCCTGGCGTCGGCGTGGGCGATCCACGGCGCCACTCCCAATTTCCTCTGGAAAGTCACCGGCCCGCGCGGAGGCACTGTGTACCTGGCGGGGTCGATTCACCTGCTGACCAGCGAGTACTACCCCCTGGCTCCTGCGTTCGACGAGGCGTTCGTGCAGTCTGACCTGCTCGTCGAAGAAATCGACCTGGGAGAAATGCAGGCGCCGGAAGCCCAGATGCAAATGCTGACGCGAGGGATGATGCCAGCCGGCCAGACCCTGGAGTCCGTCTTGTCCGCATCGACACTGGCCGATGTGCGTGCCAAGGTGGCCGAGCTTGGTCTGCCCCTTGCGCCGCTGCAGCTGTTCAAACCGTGGTCGCTGTCTCTGACACTGCAGGCCCTCGAGTGGCAGAAGGCCGGTCTGGACCCAGAGCTTGGACTGGACAAGCACTTCTACGACCGGGCAAAGCAGGCTGGCAAGCCGGTCCAAGGTCTCGAGACGATGGACTTCCAGCTCGGACAGTTCGATGGAATGCCGATGCCGCTGCAGGACCGGTTGCTGGCGTCCACATTGAAGGAGATGGCGAGCACGAAGGACTCTGTCGGAGCGCTTGCTCGAGCCTGGAAAGCGGGCGACGTCGCGACGATCGAAGGTCTTGCGCTCGACGACCTCAAGGCGGAACCTGACATGTATCAACGACTGCTCGTTGATCGCAACCGCAACTGGATCCCCAAGCTCGAGGCCCTGTTCGCCCGTCCCAAACCGTCCTTCGTCATCGTCGGCGCGGCGCACCTGGTTGGCAGCGACGGACTCCTCTCCGCGTTGCGCGCGAAGGGATACACGGTCGTGCAGATGTAGGCGGGACGGTCGGGACGGTCGGGACGGACAGAAGGCTATGGGCTCTAGGCGCTAGGCTCTGGGCATCGCCTCAGTCGAAATTGGCTTCGCGTGACTCCTCCCGCACGGGAGGACGCTCTCGGCCCGTGGAACCTGTGCGGCAGCGGCTTGACTCCGCAACGCTCCGCCAACCCTGCCTCGGTTGTCAGCGGTCAGAGAGTCGTCTCTGTAGAATCGACGGCCGGAACGGAAGCCGCCGAATGGACCTGCGTCCATTCGAGCAATCGCCCCTTGGGACTAAAACCTTTGGGTCGGTGCTCGTTCATATGAGGTGCGCCGAAGACTGCTTGAATGCCGTCCTCGTGTGGACTCGAGATGGCCCTGGACTTGTGGTTCAAGGATAAATTCCTGCCTCGGTGGCGCCGCGGTTGGGTTGATATAGGTTTTGCTTATCAAACCGTAGCACGTTGGTGGTATCCAGCGTATCGGCGCCTGCTATAGTCGGCCCCACATCACGATCGTCCATTCCGGCCGCACGGAGGAAATCGTGTCGATAAGGACGCCAGGGTGGCAAGAAAATAGGCACCGAAGGTATCGAGCGGTTTTGGCGAACGGCGCGGTCGCGCTCACGTACGTCGAAGCACGACCGAACTATTGCGGAGTCAATGGCGACATCCAAGAAACGGAAGAAGCGTGCTCCGCGGCTAGTCGGCAGCTCGACGAAGCCCAAGGGATTCGACTTCGGGTGCTTGCCGTACGCGATGGCACTCGCCACGTTAGAGTTTCCCGGACATCTAAGTGCGGCGTCCGTGGACGGGGTCGCATACGGCAGTGTGTGGTCGGAGGACGTCAGGCAGACGATTCCCACCATTACCGTCATTGCGCAAAACGGGGACGACCTGACCAAAGCATTCGAAGCCTTCAACGCTTGGAGCCGAATGACCGATCCCGATTCCGTCGAGATCACTTTCGTCTTTCGCAACGCCGGGGGATACGTGCTGGCGATATCACCCGAGTACTCGCGCCTCCGACGGCGCTGTCTGGGCTTTGACCGAACGCACCAAGCGGTAGCTTTTGCGCCGACCTGGTTCAAACCAATTGATTCCGTTCACCCTTTGCTCCGTCAATTCAGACGGTATTGCTCTGCGCCGATCGCACCGTTTTTGTTTTCCGGAGCAACCTATGTGGGGCCGCGAGGTGGATTGACGGTCCCTGCGCCCAATGTTCGACCAATTCCTCATCTCGAGCCTTTGCTGAAGTTCATTGTGAAGTTCGTGGATGAAGACGAGGTGACGCCCGAGTCAATCGAATGGCTGGCGCTGAAGGCCGCGGTTGAACCGAGAACGAAGTTGCCACAGTCGTCAGCCGGACCGCCGAAACCGGAGCCGGAGGAGATTGCGAGGCAGCGCGCCAAGGCACTCGCGCACCACTTTCCTGTGACACTCGAACGCATACGTCGGAGTGCACAGGCTCCAACGCTGCTAGGCGACCTGGCTGCTGACGATGTTCGCCACTGGCAGGTCGAGCAAGCGCTCTGCAATCTAGTGCTCAGTACTGAGATCACTCGAGGACCACACTACACGAGTCTGAGTGCACGCAAGACAGACAACAGCATCATCAAAGCGCTCCAATCGCGTTATGAACTAGCCGACGGCGGTGCGATTCCGACATTTGCTCGAGACGTTGTGCGCACACAGGTTCTCGCCGACGCGAACGCTCTGCTCCGATTCCTTGGAAAGGAGATTGTCGCCGAACTGGCCAATGCGCAGGCCGCACTGGCATCGATCTCCGCACTTGAAGACGCTGCGGGAATTGAGACCTCTCAGACGAAGAGTATCTCGCTGTGATCCCGTCGACCGTAGACCGTCTGCATGTATTCGTCAGCTCCACCATCAAGGAGTGTGCAGCTGAACGTGCGTCGGTCCGCGATGCGATTCGTTCGCTCAACCACGAACCTGTTCTTTTTGAAGATGTCGGCGCGCGGCCGTACCCACCGCGGGAGGTCTACAAAGCCCGCCTTGAGATCTCACAGATCTTTGTAGGAATTTACAGGCAATCGTACGGCTGGATTGCGCCGGACATGGATCTTTCTGGGCTGGAAGACGAATTCCGGCTTGCGGGAGCCAGAGGCATGGACCGGCTGATGTACGTCTACGAGACGTCTTCCGCGAGAGACCCGCGACTTCAGGCACTCATCGAGGATGCCAAGAACGCCGGTATCACTGTCGCCGGCTACACAGATCCTCAACACCTCAAGGATCGCGTGCGAGACGACCTGACCGCCGTGATCAGTAATCGATTTGTCGAACAGGCAGTGGCTTTCCGCGAGGCGCCCACGCCTCAGGAAATGCTGGAGTCGCTGATACTGAATCCTTCACACCGTCTTCGTCGGGTGGCTGTCGAGAGGCTTCTGATCGAACGTTTGAATCAGTACGGGCGGATAGTCGTGACCGCACCTGTTGGCGGCGGGAAGACCGTGATGCTCGCTCAGATGTCGGCGGAGAATGCGTGGATTCTCGTCGATGGACAAGGTCTAAACCGCTTGGATCTGCTGGCGCGCGCGACCAACGCCCTCAGGCAGCGCCTAGGAAGACCGCCCCTTACGCTCACGACGGAGCAGGCGGCTATCCAGGAGCTCCTAAAGAGTTGGAGCAGCCTTCCAGATGTGACGCTCGTTGTGGACGGCGCATCCGAACCTGCCTTCGTCTGGCAGATTCCTGTAGGGACACGCCGACTCGTCCTGGCATCTCGTGTTGCGCTCGAGATCCCTTCGAATCATCGGTTCGATATCCCACCACTAACGAGTGACGAGATTGCCGTCTGGATCACCGCCCTTCGAGGTGAGAGGCCCTCAACCGGCGAGCTTGCGACTCTAGTTGCGCGAAGCGGTGGAAGCCCTCTCTACTTGCGATTCTTCGCTCTCGGCGCCGGGGCTCCGGCAGACCTTTCGCTTAGAGATCTTGAGATTCGTGCAGTTCAATCACTCCCGCCTCGAGCCAGGGAAGTCACCTCCTATTTGGCGCTCTCGGAACGGCGATTCTCGATCGCGGATCTGCACGCTCTAATGGGACTTGAGGAAGGGCCGGAAGCCGTCGCACAACATGTGGCCGCGGCTGGTGGGGTCCTCAGACACGCGCGGGGGCATGTCATGCTCGTTCACGAGCACCTCCGCGCAACCCTTCTCGATCAACTAAATCAGAACCCTGCCCGGTTGACGTTCTTCGCGAGTCGACTCGGACGGCACTTCGAACGCTCAGGACGTGACCTCGCAGCCTTTCATGTATACGCCGAGGCGGGCGAACGCCGACATCGTGATCGAGTTCTAAAGCGCGCTGCACATCAGGCCGCGCTCATGGGTGGAGGCGCCCCGGCGGTGCCAGTCTTCCGCCGTCAGGCTGAGCTCAGTGAGGAAGCCGGAAAGCATGACGAGCGCTTGCACGCCCTCTTGTCTCTAGCATTTGCGCTCAAGCAGACCGGCGATAGGAACGAGGCGGCACACACCTTGAGTCAGGCTCGGCTCCTCGCGGAGACATTGAACCAGCCGTCTTACCAGCTTCGAGTCAAGGAAATGGAGGCCGTCCTCGACCTAGGGAACCGACCGCGGAGCGAGCGCATAGCCGAGCTTGAGGCCTTTCGCAATTCGCACAGTCAGGAGGGCGACCGCTTTAATGCGGCGCGCACAGGAACGCTACTCACCGCAGAGTACATCGCGGCGGGACGCTACCGAAGCGCAGAAATAATATCCCGCGACGTTCTGGAAGCGTTCGAGGAGATCGGTGATGAGTACGGGCTCCGAATTGCGCGATTGAATCTGGTGGCTGCTCTCAGCGGCATTTCCGGACGAGAGGACGAAGCAGCAGCCATCGCTCGGGAGCTCGAACAGCAGCTTGATCCCGAGGAGTACCCCAGAGAACGAGCCGTTCTGTGTAACTACCTCACGCGTCACTATCGGGAGTCCGGCGACCCTGCTCGCGCGGCAGAGTTTGCAGTTGAAGCGATTCAGATAGGAGAACAACTGGGCGACCGTCACGTTATTGCAATCAACAGGACGACGCTTGGCAACTGCCGACGCGATGAGGAGAGACTGGATGAAGCGCTGATCGAGTACCACATCGGCGAGCAAATAGCGGCGTCGGCCGGTCTTCGTGACACCGAGTCAGCCGCGAATGAACTGATTGCATCGGTTCACAACCAACGCGACCAGTATCACATCGCCTTACAGCATGCCCAGCATGCCGCCGCTACCGCTCGTCTGGTTGGAGATCACCTCTTGATCGCGCGCGCAGAAGAGGAACGCGCTATTGCGCTCACGGGTCAACGGGAAACGGAAGCTGCGGTTGACGCCTATATCGCGGCAGCGAAGGCAATCGGCGCGATTCGTCCCGGCAAGTCGTTCTTTGTATCTTTGGTCAACGACGCGTTGGCTCTGTGCGTTTCGTCACGGCAGGTTCGTCTTAAGATTCGGCTCTTGAGCGAAGTCTTCACATGTGACAACACGCCTCCCGCGGAGGGAGATATTCACTCCCTCAATGTGTTGTACAGCGCCCTCCCCAGAATCGCGACGACCATCGCGCGTGTCGACCGAGCGCTTCCGATGGTGGCTCTGGCAATGGCCGATCTCCTCACCGATGTGCCGTCTTTGATTGAGAGGAAGATTGTTCTTCAGGCAATCGATGCCCTGCTGCCACGTGACGCGGGCGCGCCGTCCAAATCGACACTCGGTTCAGTCGCGGCGATTCTGTTGGCACACTCAGGGAGTTCTTTGTCGCTTGCCGATGTCGCTGACATTGGCGAACGGGTCGCAGTTCCGTCAAGTGGAATCTATTTCAAGCCGCAGTCCGACGGTGCGGGACACTGGACTGTCCGGCTTGCGATTGCTGATGGAGTGGTCCTGTCCATTGTACAACTGGACGATAGGCCGAGGACGGCGGCTGCGACGACAGTACTCGCGCTTCTTCTAGCCAGTCTCGATGAAGAGATTCGCGGGCGACTGCTGGACGCAGAACGCATCCCGCGTAACGAGGCGATCATCAACGTGGCCAGCAGGACCGAGTTCGAGAGGCAAATCGGCTCAGATCTTCTGAAGCTTGGCAATATGCCAAACGGATTCGCCGTGGTTGAATCTTCCGACGTGACACGAACCGAGCAACCTCCGGTTTATGTGCTCTGTGCAGATGATTTTCCGCTGCCGTGGCGCCCAAGTGAGCACGCCTTATCGGATGTCCACATGCTCCTCGGCGAGCTCCTGCGGGTTCTGGTCTCTCACTTGCTCGCTCAGTCGGTTGAACCGGAAGTGTTATTCCCCAAGATTGGCGGCATCGTGCGCAGGATTGGGTATAGGGGGCCAACGATGCGCACTCACCCAAGAGAGCAGTCTCCGCGCGAACGATAAGCTCGCCCGCCAGCTTCCGGTTATCGCGAAGGCTTGAAATATGTTGAATTGCAGCCTGCCTGCCCCACCAGCCCTGACCTGCCGGAGTTCTTCGGACCAGTGATTACTGGAGAACGGCCCTTGGCATTAGTCGTTCGTCTCCGTGTTCTTCCTGGTCAGTGCGAGCTGGCA
>JBEBGB010000135.1:0-10681 GCA_040081675.1 Vicinamibacterales bacterium | reverse complement strand
GATGAACGGCCCTCCATCCTCCGGCCAGCACGTCAGCGCCGGAAGGCGATCGAGACCGATGTTCGAGGTCACGCGTTCAAGGACCGGTCCCTTGGACACACGCCGCGTTCCGATCGTCAGCAGATCCATCCCAACGTCGCGGGCGCCCCAGAGCGCCGACGGCGTGGGCGGCAGCATCGTCTCCGCCAGCTCGACGAGCCGACGGACGAGCCGCAACGGCCGCTCACCGAACGCGAGCTCGGCCCGTCGTGCGGTGCCGAGGAGGTTGGTCGCGAGCCGAAAATCCGAGCCTCGAACGCTCGAAAAGAGCAGCGCCGGACCTCCCGCCGCAATCACGCGCCGGTGGATCTCGGCCACCTCCAGACGGGCATCCACCGGCGCCTCCACCGTGACGATGTCCCCGTCACGCTGAAGGCGTTCGATGAACGCACGAAGATCCGGAAACGCCATCAGCTCTTCATGGGCTCGTCGGCACTGTCGCCGTAGATCGCCGGCACCTTCGATCCCATCGGGCGGAGGTAGGCGGCGAGCTGGCCTCGGTGGTGGATGCTGTGGTTGTTCATCATCGCGAGGAACGACGCCGCCGTCCGCGACTTCTCATCGGGCTTGTAGTTCCGGTTGTCGTCCTTCACCGCCGCGAGCACCTTGCACGTGGCCTGAAACTCACCCTCAACCGTACCGGCGAGTTGTTCGACCAGAAATTTCGCCTGTTCCGAATTCATCGCATCCTCCTATCGAGTCAGTTTCCGGTACTTGATCCTGTGCGGAGTGTCTGCCTCCGCGCCCAGCCGCCGGCGCCGGTCGGCTTCGTAGTCCTGGTAGTTCCCCTCGAACCAGACGACCCGGCTGTCACCTTCGAAGGCGAGCATGTGCGTGGCGGTGCGGTCGAGGAACCAGCGATCGTGACTGATCACGACCGCGCAACCCGCGTAGTTCACGAGCGCCTCCTCGAGCGCGCGCAGCGTGTCCACGTCGAGATCGTTGGTCGGCTCGTCGAGCAGCAGCAGGTTGGACCCGCGCTGCAGGAGCTTCGCCAGGTGCAGGCGATTGCGCTCGCCTCCCGACAGTGCTCCAACCTTCCGTTGTTGCTGCGCTCCCTTGAAGTTGAACCAGGACACGTAGGCTCGCGAGGCGACGGGCCGCCGGCCAATCATGAGTTCATCCTCGCCGCCAGTGATCTCTTCCCACACGCTCTTGTTCGGATCGAGCGCATCGCGGCTCTGATCGACGTAGCCGAGCTGCACCGTCTCGCCGAGACGGAGCGTGCCGCTGTCAGGCTTCTCCTGCCCCGTCATCATCCGGAAGAGCGTGGTCTTTCCGGCGCCGTTGGGACCAATCACTCCGACAATCCCGCCGCGCGGCAGCGTGAAGTTCAGCCCATCGATGAGAAGCTGGTCACCGTAGCCCTTACTGAGGTCGCGCGCTTCGACGACCAGATCCCCAAGACGCGGCCCTGGTGGAATGTAGATCTCCACCTGGTCTATCTTCTTCGCCGTGTCCTCATTGAGCAGCTGTTCGTAGGCGTTCAGCCTCGCCTTGCCCTTGGCCTGCCGTGCGCGAGGCGACATGCGAATCCAGTCCAGCTCGCGTTCGAGCGTCTTCTGGCGCTTGGTTTCCGACTTCTCCTCCTGCGCCAGCCGCTGCTGCTTCTGATCGAGCCACGAGGAGTAGTTGCCCTTCCACGGGATGCCGGAGCCCCGATCGAGCTCGAGGATCCATTCAGCGGCGTTGTCGAGAAAGTACCGGTCGTGCGTCACCGCCACGACGGTTCCCTTGTACTCCTTCAGGAAGCGCTCGAGCCACGCGACCGATTCAGCGTCGAGATGATTGGTAGGCTCGTCGAGCAGCAGGAGATCGGGCGATCTCAACAAGAGCCGGCACAGCGCGACACGGCGCCGCTCGCCGCCCGAGAGCGTGGTGACCTCCGAGTCCGCCGGCGGACACCGGAGGGCGTCCATCGCCAGTTCCAGCTGGGAGTCGATCTCCCAGGCATTCACGGCGTCGATGCGGTCTTGAAGCCGACCTTGTTCGTCGAGAACCTTGTCCATCTCCTCGGGGGACAACGCCTCGCCGAGTTTCATGTTCAGCTCGTCGTAGCGCTCGAGAATCGCCTTGGTCTCGGCAACCCCCTCCTCGACGTTCTCTTTCACGGTCTTGGCCGGATCAAGCCTCGGCTCCTGAGGCAGGAACCCCACCGTGATTCCGTCGGCGGGAAACGCCTCGCCGACGAATCCCTCGTCCTCGCCAGCCATGATGCGCAACAGCGAGCTCTTGCCGGATCCGTTGAGTCCGAGGACGCCGATCTTGGCACCGGGGAGAAACGAGAGCCAAATATCCTTAAGTACTACGGTGTCAGGAGGATGCACCCTCCCGAGTCCCTTCATCGTGTAGATGTACTGCATGGAGCCTTGTGTCTGGAGGTGAGGCGATGTCGTGCCGTGGACCGCTCAGTATAACCAAGTCCTCCCTGGACTTACTTCCCCTCGGGCACCAACGTCATGACGGTGTAGCGATCTGTCGGGAAGTACTTCCTGAGGGCATCCTGGATGTTCTCGCGCGTCAGCAGCTCCGTGCGCTCCGCACGGTGGATGATGCGGGTCGGATCCCATCCGAAGAGATGCAGAGTCTGCAGCGAGTTGAGCCAGTAGCCGTTCTGGCGCATCGAGGTCTCGAGGTCACGCTTCTCCCCCTCTTTGACTTTTTGGACATCCTCGGCTGACGGACCCTCGCGCTTGATCTGTGCCAGTTCGCCGAGCACGCCCGCCACCAGCTTGTCCACGTTTTCCGGTGCGCTGCCGAACTGCACGCTGGTCGTGCCGTAACCAGACTGGGGTTGCGTGCTCGAAAAATCCACGCTGACGCTGTAGGTGCCACCCAGCTCCTCACGCAATAGATCGCGAAGCTTGGTTTCGAGAATGGCCGTCGCCGCATTGACGCGGTGAATCTCGAGTTCGTCGAGGCCGGGATCGGCGAAGAACGTCATGACCGTCTGGCTCTTTGGCTCCTGGCCCTTGGCCACCGTTTCCTTGAGCACGGTGACCGGGAATCCCAGCCGCAGTTCACCAAGCCTCGCCGTCGGCATACCACTTGAGGGGAGGGAAGCGACGTAGGCAGTCAGGAGCGGAGTGATCTGGTCCACGGTGAACGCGCCGACGAAGAAGACGGTGAAATCGGCCGCGTTCGCGAAGCGCGCCTCGTAGTACGACGCCATCCTCCCGGCGTCCAACCCGTCCACCTCTTCAGACTTCATGGCGCGCGAGGTGTAGTGATCCATTGTATTCACGGCTCGTACGCGCTCCCCAAAGACCGCACCGGGGCTCTGAGCCTGGTTGGCCAGCGCCGCCCGCATCCGCCGCTTCATCAGCTCGAAACCCTCGAGCGTGTGGTTCGGCGCCGTAAAATTCAGATACATCAACTGCAGTGCGATCTCGAGGTCCCTTGGCGATGCCGATCCGGATACCCCATGCGTATTGGTGCCCATGAAGGCCGATGCGCCGGCGGTCTTCCCCGCGAGGAGCTTGCCGAGGTCAACTGGGGTGAAGCCGCCAAGGCCTGATACACCCACCAACTGCGTGCTGAGGGCCGCATTGCGGTAGTCCTCCGGAGCGGCGAGCGCCGTGCCGCCTTTGGAATAGGCCGTGAAGATCACCTGGTCGTTCTTGAAATCGGTCGGCTTCAGCCAGGCCTCGACGCCGTTGGAGAGCGTGAGCACCGTGACGCCGATCTCGGGAATCTCACGGCGTGCCCGAACCGAGCCCGGGGTCGGCAACCTGGCCAAGAGCTCGCTGGCCGCGAGGTCGTCCTTCCAGGCGGTGACCGGTGCGGCCGATCCGCGCCTGAATGCCGCCAGCAGACCGGCTTGAGTCGAAGGCGCCAGGCCGCTCTTGTCCGGAGCCACGGTGAGAATGACGCGATTGCCTTCATCGGGCACGAGCGTACGCGCCAGCGCCGCCGCCTCGGCGGCCGTGATGGTGGGAATGAAGCTGCGGGCCATCCGCACCTCCACCTCGATTCCCGGGGCCGGCTCGCCCTCGAGGAAGAGCGTCACCAGCTCGTTGACGTACGCGCCGTTCTCCGACTTGTCGCGCTCGTTGTAGGCTCGTTCGTAGGCGCTGAGCATCCCCTTCCTGGCGCGCTCGAGCTCAGCCTCGCCGAACCCAAAGTCGCGCACGCGCTTGAGCTCCCGCGCCAGCGCCGCGAGCCCCGCGTCAATGCCGCCGTCATTCACACGGGCCGACATGGTAAAGGCCTCGAGCGTCCGGCCCAGGGCATCCTCGCCAGTCGACGCATTGAGGAACGGCGCATCCGCCTGACGGGCGATCTCGCCGAGGCGGGCATTCAACATCTGGTGCGCGAGAGACTGGACGAGCCCACGTCGGTAGTCCGCTGCCGTCCGTGTTTCCCGCCTGGGTCGCTTGTTGATCACCGTCACCGTCGAGCCCTGCGCCTCGCGGTCCGTCGCCACGGCCACGCGCGTCTCCACGTGCGGCGGAATCGGATAGACGAGACGTGGTGCGGCCGGGCCTCGGCCGCGGAGCCCCTCGAAGTACTGCCGGATCAACTGCTCCGCCGCCGCGGGGTCGATGTCGCCGACGACAATCACCCCCATCCGCTCGGGCCGGTAGTTCGCGCGATAGAACTCCGCCAACCGCCGCGGCGTGAAGGTTCGAAGGACCTCCGGGAGGCCAATCGGCAGGCGCTCCGCATAGCGTGACTTTCCATAGAGCACGGGCTCCTGAATCGTCTGCACGCGGGAGCCGACGCCCAGCCGGCCGCGCCACTCCTCGAGCACCACGCCGCGTTCCTTGTCGATCTCCTTCGGGTCGAGCGTCATCCCCCCGGCGAAGTCGGCCAACACTTCGAAACCGCGGCCCAATACGCCGTCGCGGTCCGTCGGGACGTCGATCATGTAGACCGTCTCGTCGTAGCTCGTATACGCGTTCAGATGGGCCCCGAAGCGCATGCCAATCGACTCGAGGTATTGGACCAGCTCGCCAGGCTTGAAGTGCGTGGTGCCGTTGAAGGCCATGTGCTCGAGCACGTGTGCCAGCCCGCGCTGATCATCAGCCTCGTCTATCGAGCCCGCCTTGACAGCCAGCCGCACCGACGCACGCTTCTCAGGACGCCCGTTACGTCGGATGTAGTAGGTGAGCCCATTGGGCAGCGTCCCGGTGCGGATGGCGGGATCGAGACCGAGCGGTGCCGACAGCGCCGGCATCGGCGCCGTGGCCTGTGCCGGTGTCTGTATCCGCCCCTGCGCCGCCCGCGCGAGCACAGCCGGGACTTGCGCGGCCGCCACAGCTGGCGCGGGCCACGCCAGCAGAAGCGAGGCGGGTATCAGAAGGGGCGCGGCGAGATATGCTGCCGTCATGCGGCTCAACATCAGACGTCTCGATTCAACCATTGCACTCCCCACCTACGGTACCAGTGAAGCGGCCGGATTCGACCTGGCGGCGGCCCACGACGTGGACGTGCCCCCGCGCCAGATCGTCCTCATCCGGACCGGCCTCGTCATTGAAGTGCCTCCCGGACATTTCCTCGCGATTCTTGCTCGAAGCAGCACGCCGCTCAAGCGCGGACTCGTGGTGCCCAACGGCGTCGGGGTCATCGACCCGGACTACTGCGGCCCAACGGACGAGGTGATGATTCAGACGCTGAACATCACCGATTCGGTCGTTCACGTGAAGAAAGGCGACCGGCTGGCCCAGGGCATTGTTCTGGCCTCACCCAGGGTCACGTGGACGGAAGTCACCGAGATTCGCGACACAACTCGGGGTGGGTTCGGCGCCACGGGCCGATAGCGTTCGAGTGTAGTGGGCTCCTTTGAAAATCGTTGGCGCCGAAAGATCGGTCTGAGCGTGCGATACTGAGAAATGCCAAAGCGGCTTGAGAAAGACGCCAGATCGAAAGATGTGAACCAGCTCGCTCATCATCTCGTGCGGCTGAGCACCGAAGACGCCGACGATGAGTCAGTAATCGAGACGCCGCCGAAACCGCCGAAGGGTCTGAGCGCATACATGTCGGCACTTGGACGCAAGGGCGGGCAAGTCAGCGGCAAACGCCGCATGAAGAACCTGACCGACGAGCAACGTCAGGAAATTGCGCTGAAAGCGGCTCGGGCGCGATGGGCGAAACGAAGCACTCAGGCAAAGAATAAGCGAAAGCCGCTTTAACAAGTTCAACAAGTTAATGTGTTTAGAAAGCACATGCTAGACTCACTTTTATGAGCCCCGCCGCGCTTCTAGAACTTGAGGAAAAAACTCAGGAACTGGTGCATCTTGACGAGGCTACGCGCTTGGTCGATGAATTTTTTGCCATCGACGTGTCGTCGCTCACAGATGATGATTGTGCGTTGCTGGAGAGTCTGATTGACAAGCTCATCCAGGCATTGAATCTCCTTCCGATCGCGCAGCATCGCCCGTTGATCGATCGTCTCCTTATTGCTCGTGAAGGCGTTGAACAGGGAATGGCTCCGGACCCGGCAAAACGCCCCTCACTTGAACAGATGCGGCAGTTCGTGGCTGGGCACCTGTCCTAGTCGCGCTCGTTCACAATTCCCCAAAATCTCAGTAGCCGTTTCATAGCGGTACGATCCTTCACGCCGAACGTCGCACAGAGTGCCGCGAGAGCGAACCGTCGTTTCGTTTGATCTGTATTTGAAATATAAACGCGTGCGCCCTCTCGAAATACTTGGCGCTCGTCCTTGTCAGACAACATTCGAGAAGCCAAAGCGCCGAGCGCGTCGGGCCGACGTGCGGCTTCTTCGACTGCTTCTCGCGAGATAATCGCGTAGTAGTCAGGCTCGTCTGACTCAGTCATGTCCTAGCCGGCCTTCATGCGCTCAACAGTTAAGGGCGCTGAAAAGTGCCCATCGGACCGCTTCAGGAGCTTGCCGCAGCCCTGCAGTCGCGCCAGGGCCATTGCCACACGCTTAACGTCCGCTTCGTTCACAGCCTTTCCGAGTTCGGCTGACGAGAACACCTGCATCGGGCGGGCAACGACGTATGCGGCGATAAGCGCGTCAATACTTGGCCCTTCGACCGGAGTGACCTTCGCTGCCGCCTTTGCCGCCGATGGCTTCTGGCGCTTAGCCTTCCTCGCTACGCTCTTAGGCTTCGCGTCAGACTTGGCGGCGATCCTGCTCCGAAGGTTCTCTGGATAGAGTTCGGCAAGGCCCCATCCATCGCTAAACTTCAACACTTCGCCGGTCGCCCTCAGGCGATGGAGGGCGCTCGTGACGTTGTTCTCGAAACTCGCAGCCGTCGATTCAACGCCGCCCTCGCGCATAGCGACCGTGATCTCTCGGGTCGTTTGCTTCTTCCGTACGGCCGACAGGTACAGCTTGATCGCCGCCGGCAGACTCTTTCCGAGAAGCGCCCCCTGTGGCAACTCGATTGGGGCGTCAGAGCCCCCGCCCAGCGACGAAGACCTCAAGGATGACAGGTCGATCTCGCCTCCTTGGCCCCACGCGCCTACAGACACCGCTGCACGGTAGCTTTCAGCGAGCGCCTTCAGCGCGGCAATCTTGGCCTCAATCGCAGCCAAGAACCCATTGTTCACAGGCTTTTCAGCGGCCATGCGGACACCTCTTTTCAGCAGGATCGAACTCGTGTACACTCGCAAACGAACGGGGGCGGTAAGCGAGAACCCAGGGTTCACCCCTGGGTCATTCGTTTACGCATACGAGCAACCCCCTCTTCTAGGGCTGGGTCGAAAACTTCCATCCCCATGGACCGACCCAGCCCGACGACTCGCCTAAGATACTCCCAACTTCAAAACTGCGCAAGCGCTAGATCGCTAGGATGCGATCTGCCCATTACATGGCCGGCGGCTGCTGCCATGACCGTCCTTGCAGTCGTGACAATACGGACAAGTCTGACAGGGGAGGAATACTGGACGAAAACGACCAGACGTATATGTCTAGCTGTTCTGAACTCCCATTGGCCTTTGAACCGAGATAACTATTGATATACTAAATCAGCTTTAGCAGTATTCATGACATCATGAATCGCTTGACCAATGACACCCGCGCCCAAGTGATTACCTGCCTCATTGAGGGCTGCTCAATTCGTTCGACGGTCCGCATGGCTGGCGTCTCGAAAAAAGGCCGTGTCGCTCTTGCTCGTGGAAGCCGGAACGGTTGCGGCCGAGTATCAGGATCGTGTCATGCGAAACCTGACGTGCCGCCGTCTTCAGGTTGATGAATTGTGGGGCTTCAACTACTGCAAGGCGCGGAACGTCACGCCGGAAATTGCTGCGAAGGTGCCTGGCGCGGGCGACATGTGGCTGTGAGTGGCCATCGACGCAGATACGAAGATCGTTCCGTGCGTGCTGCTCGGATCACGTAACGCGGACGATGCACACGCCTTCATTTCGGATCTTGCGTCCCGCCTACGCAACCGAGTGCAACTGACGAGTGACGGCCACAGGCCATATCTTGAAGCGGTCGACGGCGTTCGGTGCGAACAACCATGCGTCGCTACACGCGGTTATCGAATGGCTTTAGCCGGAAGATCGAGAACCACATGGCCGCCGTGGCGCTGAACTACTTCGCGTACAATTTCATCAAGATTCACCGGACGCTGCGCGTCACTCCGGCGATGGCGGCTGGTGTCACAACGCGCCTGTTCGACGTGATGGACCTTGTGAACCTCCTGATCGAATCGGAGCAGGAAAAAGCGGCGTAGCTGCTAGAATCCGGCCGAATGGCAAAGGCCCGTCCGTCCGCCCTCATCGACACCCGCGTCATCTACTGCGGCGACAATCTCGAACAACTCCGCAGACTACCTGACGGCTGCGTCGATTTGGTCTACATTGATCCGCCGTTCAACTCAAACCGAAATTACGAAGTGTTTTGGGGCGAGACAAAAGAGAAACGCGCCTTCGATGATCGGCACGAGTCCAGGAAGGCATACATCGAGTTCATGCGCCCGCGTTGCGTGGAGCTCGCCCGCGTGCTGAAGCCAACCGGAAGTTTTTACTACCACTGTGACTGGCACGCCTCACACTACGTTCGGGTCATGCTCGATCAGATTTTCGGCGAGAACAATTTTCAGTCGGAAATCATCTGGCATCGAACGATGGCCAAGGGTTTGTCATTCACTGGGTTTCCGAACAATCACGACACGATTTTCTACTACGGTGGCGGGAAAGAACTCACGTTCAACCGTCCATACATCGCGTACGACCCCGACAATCTCGACGAGAAAACGTCATCGAAATACAGTCACCGTGACCCAGACGGAAGGGTCTATCGACTCGACAACCTGATCAACCCAAGCAACGATCGGCCAAATCTCACCTATGAGTTTCTGGGCGTGAAACGGGTTTGGCGGTGGACGAAGCAACGGATGCAGGAAGCGTACGAGAACGGCCTTGTGGTCCAAACTCGGCCCGGCACTGTCCCTCAACTCAAGCGTTACCTTGATGAGCAAGAGGGACGGCCAATCGATACCGTCTGGACCGACATTCCGCCGATCAATTCGCAGGCTCAGGAACGGCTCGGATACCCGACACAGAAGCCGCTCGCCCTTCTTGACCGGATTGTTCGATCGAGCACGAACGAGCACGACATCGTGCTCGATGCCTTCTGCGGCTGCGGAACCGCCCTCGTGGCTGCTCAGAACCTCAAGCGCCAGTGGATCGGTATCGACGTCTCTCCGACCGCCTGCCGGGTCATGGCGAAGCGCCTACGCGATGTCTGCGGGTTGAAAGAGGGCCAAGCGGCGTGGTTGGCTGGAAGCGGGTTTATCGTCGAAGGTCTGCCCATGTCAGAGGCGCAGCTTCGCAGGCTCCCGCCGTTCGAGTTCGAGAACTGGGCCGTGATCGCGCTGGGTGGGATTCCGAACAAAACACAGGTTGGGGACATGGGCATTGACGGGCGGATCTTTCCCGTCAGCACGACGCCAGAGAAACGCGGCAAGGCGACTGGGCATCTCGACTTTATGGACGATTGGTATCCCGTCCAGGTGAAGCAGAAGGACAAGGCCGGACGGCCCGACATCGACTCGTTCGAGGCCATGATGACCAGGAACGACAGAAAGAAGGGCTTCTTTGTGTCCTTCGACTATTCAGGGGATGCCATGACGGAGATTGGGGCCTTTTTCAAGAAGTCCGGCCGGATCATCATTCCGTTGACCGTCCGAGAGATCCTAGACGAGCAGATCGCCCACAAGTTGGCGTGAAAAGACATCGTTATGCAGTGGGGGTTTCAAAGTAGCCCACTACCCGTTCGAGCGTAACCTTGCCCTTGAGGCGAATTCTTCACATAGACATGGACGCCTTCTATGCGTCCGTCGAACAGCGTGACAATCCCACGCTGCGAGGACGTCCGGTTGCGGTCGGGGGCGACCCCGAGACGCGCGGCGTGGTAGCGGCCGCCAGCTACGAAGCCCGCACCTTTGGCGTGCGCTCGGCCATCTCAATGGCCAAGGCGGTGCGCCTCTGCCCCTCTCTCGTCATTGTCCGCCCGGATATCTCGAAGTACAAGGCCGTGTCCCGACAGATCCTCGAGCTGTTCCGGTCGGTCACGCCGCTGGTGGAGCCACTCTCGCTGGACGAGGCGTACCTCGATGTCACGGAAAACGCGTGGGACGAGCCGCTCGGCACGTCCGTGGCAAAGCGGCTGAAGGATGCCATCCGGGCCGCAACCGGCCTCACGGCGTCGGCCGGCGTGGCACCC
>JBEBGB010000712.1:0-2827 GCA_040081675.1 Vicinamibacterales bacterium | reverse complement strand
GCCCTGCCCGCCCCCATGTCACAGCACAATCTTGTTGAGCGGATACTCGACAATGCCCTGAGCCTTGGCTGCCTTCAGCTGCGGAATCAGCGCGCGCACGGTCTTCTCTTCGATGATCGTGTTGACAGCCACCCACTGGTCGTCGCTCAGGTTAGAGATCGTCGGGCCCTGCAGGGACGGCAGCAAGCCAAGGATCGTCTGCAGGTGCTCGCGCCGCACATTGAGCATGAGTCCGACACGGCCTTGCGCCGCGATCGCCGCTTCGAGCAACAGGGCAATGTTCTGCAGCTTGGTCTTCTTCCACTCGTCGGCCCACGCGGTCGTGTTGGCGAAGAGCTGCGTATTCGACTCCATGAGCGTGTCGATGATGCGCAGGCGGTTCGCGCGGAGCGACGATCCCGTCTCGGTGACTTCGACGATGGCGTCGGCCAGCATGGGAGGCTTCACTTCGGTCGCACCCCACGAGAACTCGACCTTGACGTTCACGCCGTGCTTCTCGAAGTACGCCTTGGTCGCGCGCACGAGCTCAGTGGCGATCGTCTTGCCCTCGAGGTCCTTCGCCGAGCGAATGTTCGAGTCTTCCGGGGCGGCGAGCACCCACCGCACCTTGCCAAAACTCTGCTTGGCGTAGACGAGATCGGCGATCGGGTGAATCACGCCAGTCTTGCCTTCTCCTGCTTCGTGTTCCGCGATCCAGTCGAGTCCGGTCAGACCCGCGTCGAGCACGCCGTCCGATACGTAGCGTGCCATCTCTTGCGCACGAATCAGCATGCACTCGATCTCCGGGTCGTCGATCGTCGGAAAATACGAGCGAGAGCTGACGGTGATGTTGAAGCCGGCGCGTTGGAACAATTGAATCGTCGCGTCTTGCAGGGAACCCTTCGGAATGCCAAGTTTGAGTTTCATCGGTTGTCCTTCAAAGCACTACCACGGAGGACACGGAGGTCAACCGAGGTCACTGTTACCAACTTCATCGTTTGTGTCCCACGACGCTGTCCCAAAAGCGCTACCACGGAGGTCACAGAGTGACGACACGGAGGACACGGCGAAGACAGTGGCCGCAGTCCGGAACTGTACGTCCGAACGAAGGCCGTGAACTCCAGTTCGTTTTCCGTGTGCTCCGTGGTGGAGCATTTACGCTTCCAGCTTGCGGTAAAAACAGGTGCGCTCGCCGGTGTGGCAGACGTTGCCGTCGCCGAGGCGCTTCACTTTGATGACCAGCGTGTCGTCGTCGCAATCGACGAGCGTTTCGAGCACCTGGAGTTGGTTGCCCGAGGTTTCGCCTTTCATCCACAGTTTGTTACGAGTGCGGCTGAAGAAGGTGACGAAGCCGCTCTTCTTGGTCAGGGCCAGGGCCTCCTCGTTCATGAAGCCGACCATGAGAATCTCCAGCGTCTCGGCGTCCTGAACCACCGCGGGAATGAGTCCATCCAGTTTCGTGAAATCCATGTTTCTCTCTCGAGTCTCTCGCATCGCCGCGGCGCTCCGACCGAGTACCGCGGGCGTTGCCAATGGTTGTGCAGACACAAAAAAACCCGCCGGGAGGCGGGTTGCATGTCGCGTGGTTCGTTCGTGAACGACCTACAGTGCGCGCAACTCCACCCGCCCGGCAGCTGCCGGATGGTGATGGTGGTGCACATGGTGAACCCGAACGAACATGACAGAGCAGACTATCGCGCGAGGATTGCGTGTGTCAACGAGACTCTGAAAGCCGTCCAGACCCGGTCGTCCCGCCGCCCGGGCGAAACATCACCCTACACGATAGAGTTTGATTAATCAAAATCTACGCGGTACGCTCGATCAGGACGTCGCCAAGTCATGAGGGAACCCAACGCTTCACCCGTATTCGTCGCTCGAGGGCTGCGCAAGGTCTACGAGATGGGCGAAGTGACGGTCGAAGCGCTCCGCGGTGTGGACTTCGACCTCTACGCGGGCGAGTTCATCGTCTTGCTCGGACCGTCCGGCTCGGGCAAATCCACGCTCCTGAACATTCTCGGCGGGCTCGACGTGCCCACCTCGGGCTCAGTGGTCTACAAGGATCACAATCTGACCGCCGCGGATGATTCCGCACTGACGCAGTACCGGCGCTCGCATGTGGGTTTTGTGTTCCAGTTCTACAACCTGATTCCGAGCCTGACAGCGCGTGAGAACGTGGCGCTGGTCACGGAGCTGTCGCCGGGATCGATGACGCCAGAGCAAGCGCTCGGCCTCGTCAACCTCGATCAGCGCCTCGATCATTTCCCCGCGCAGTTGTCGGGTGGCGAGCAGCAACGCGTCGCCATCGCCCGGGCCATTGCCAAGCGCCCAGACGTCCTGCTGTGCGACGAACCGACAGGCGCCCTCGACATCACCACCGGGGCCGTGGTGCTCGAAGCCATCGTTCGTGTGAATCAGGAACTGGGCACATCAACCGTCGTGATCACGCACAACGCTGCCATTGCGGGCATCGCCGACCGGGTGGTTCGGCTGGCGGATGGGCACGTCGCATCGGTAGAGCGCAACGCCACGAAACTCACCGTCGAGGCGCTGCGATGGTGAGCATGCCGCGCTTCGTGCCCACGCTCGACAGAAAGCTGCTGCGCGACCTGTGGGAAATGAAGGGACAGGCGCTCGCCATCGCTGCGGTCGTCGCAGCTGGCGTCGCGATGTTTGTCATGTACCTGTCGAACTTCGACTCGCTGCAGCAGTCTCGCGCCGAGTATTACGAGTCCGCGCGATTCGCTGACGTCTTCGCGTCGCTGAAGCGGGCGCCGTCAAGCGTCCGCACGCGCATTGCGGCCATTCCCGGCGTCGAGCAGGTGATGACGCGTGTGGTCGCCGATGTCAC
>JBEBGB010000711.1:0-2836 GCA_040081675.1 Vicinamibacterales bacterium | reverse complement strand
TTGATGCCGAAGCTGTGCGTCCCGACATGCTCGAGGGTCGCCGCATCGAAGATCTCGAGCGAGCTCGTCATGGGCCACTCGGGATAGTTCGAGTGCGCGCAGTAGATCTTCCCGTCGATGACCGTGGCGCCGTCCAGGTGACTGAGCGGCCCGCCCTTCTCCTGCGACCAGCGTTTCACGAGTGCGCCGGTCTTCTTGTCGTACTTCCCAAGAGTGGTGTTGTCGACGGCGTAGAAATAGTTGGCGTCCACGCCGACGCCCTGGTTCGCTTCGGGAACCGTGAACTCGGCGATCTGTTTGAGCGTGGGTTGCGCGAAGAGGAGAGCCGGCGCGATGACGAGGGCCATCACCGCGCCGAAAAGCGTGGAAAATCTGACAGACATACCTGACCTACCCGACCGACCTGACCTGCCCAACGTGTCTGGCCCTCCCGACCGTCCCGACCGTCCCGACCGTCCAGGCCTTCCCGACCTCACAGCTTCTCGAGCGTCCCGTTCTTCGCAGCCTTGGTAATGTGCTCCGCCGCGCGGAACGCCAATGCCTGAATCGTCATCGTCGGGTGGTTGCGACCACCTGTGACGAGCGTGCTGCCGTCAACGATGAAGAGGTTCGGGACATCGTGCGCGCGATGGAACTTGTTGACGACCGAGGTCTTCGGATCGTTGCCCATGCGGCAGGAGCCGCGGTTGTGCGCGCTGCCGCGTGCGTCGTTCACCTGACCGGCCCACACTTTCTTGGCACCGGCGGCTGTCAGTACGTCCAGTCCCTTCTGGCGGAAGAACTCCATGCTCTTGATGTCGTCCGGATGGCTCTGCGAGGTGATACGCATGGCTGGAAGACCCCACGCGTCCTTCACGTCCGGGTCGAGATCCACACGGTTCGACGCCAAGGGCAGCTGCGTCACGAACGACGTGATCGTCATCTTGTGGTTGGCTTCGTCGCGCAGCGCCTGTTTGTACGCCGCGCCCCACCGTGGCGAACCAGGTTGCAGACCGCGAAGCGCATAGTTGATCGGCGTGTCGAAGCCGCGAGCCGTCATGCGCCCGCCGCCGTAGAATCCACGCTTCGGATCGCTTGGCACGAAGTCCACGATAGCCGCGCCGGTGACCACGCCCTTGTAGTCGTTCAGCTCGTGCTCGAAGAGTCCGCTTGCGCTGACCGTGTTGCCGAGCATCAGATACCGGCCGACGACGTCGTTGGTGTTGGCAAGACCGTTCGGGAAGCGTGCAGACTTCGAGAGCAGCAGCAGCCGGGCAGACTCGGTCCCGTTCGCTGCGAGGATCACGGCCTTCGCGCGCTGACGAACCGCCCGCTTCTGCGCATCGAAGTAGACAACGCCTGTGACCTTGCCGTTGCCGTCCACCGAGATCTCGTGCACGTACGAGCGCACGCGAATCTCGCACTTGCCTGTCTTCTCGGCGAGGGGCAGCATCGTGACCGCTGAACTCGAGCGCGCCTTCGTGTGACAGCCAAAGCCCGAGCACATGCCGCAGTTCACGCAGCCGGTCCGGCCCTGATAGTTCTCGGAAATGATCGCGAGCGGCCCGCGCACGACCGTCAGTCCCATCTTGGCCGCGCCGATCTTCATGAGCGCGCCAGAGGCCTTCAGCGGCACGGGCGGAACCGGGTACTCCTTCGACATGGGCGCAATGAAGGGCGACTCGATGCGCATGCCCGAGATGCCCATCTCCCATTCCGCCTGCACGTAGTACGGCTCGAGCTCCTGATAGCTGAGCGGCCAGTCCTGGAGACCCGTGCCAGGGACGCCGCCTGTGACCGTGGCTTCGTTGAACTCCCACGGCAGATGACGCCAGCTGCTACCGCCGTAGGTGACTGTTCCTCCACCCACGACGCAGCCGTAGCTGTGCGTGCCCGGCGACGCGTCTTCCTTGTCGGTCCGTCTGAACGTGTTCGGCTGGCGGACTGGATCGCTCATGAGCTGGTAGTCCATGCCGCCGGCGTCGTTCAGGTACTCGTCCTTCGTGTACTCGTGTTCCTTGCCGTACTTACCCCATCCGCCCTGTTCGAGGACAACGACCGTGAAGCCGGCCGTTGACAGCTGCTTGGCCATGATGCCGCCGCCGGCTCCCGATCCGATGACGACGAAGTCGACTTCAGTGGCTGGTGTGAATTGCGCCATGTCGTATCTCCAGGTGTCAGGTCAGCGGCTGGTTGAACTGGGCTGCGCGTCGTAGAAGCCGAACGGCGGCTTGTGGTTCAGCGAGTCGTTGTAGTGCACGAGTGTCCAGCCCACCTTGTTCGCGTTGCCACCATGCACTGGCGCGGCGAAGAACCCGGTGATCGTGTGCGTGCGCACCAGGTTGAAGAAGGGCGTCTTCTCCATCGCGGTGAGCACCTGGATTTGCTGCGCGGAGCTGAGCGCCGAGAACATCGACGCCGACGGGAACGACTGCTTCGTCTGGGCTGCCAGCGCGGCCAGGCCCTTCGTGTAGTCGCCCTGCGCATCCTTTTCGAACGTGTTGAGGATGCGGTCGATGAACACGATGACGCGTGCCTCGCGGGCGCCGGGCGTCGAATCAGTCGGGATGATCTGCGCCGCCATGGCCTCGATTTCGGCAGCCTGCGCTGGGGTGAAGAACGCGAAGGTCGATGGCGCTCCGGCCTTCGTCGATTGCTGGACGAAGGCGTAAGCGTCCTCGATGCCGGCGTAGTTGGCTACGGCCCACGCCGCACCCACGCCCGTCAGTGACCGGAGGAGGAATTCGCGTCGTGACCGCTCTCGTCCGCTCATGGCTGTCCTTTCGGCCGCCCGCCGACTCATGGTCAGGTGGGCAAAATGCGAGATAGCTAACGCGCGTTTGTACGACCGGCCCAC
>JBEBGB010000710.1:0-2850 GCA_040081675.1 Vicinamibacterales bacterium | reverse complement strand
AGCCCAACACCGTATCCCTTGGGGAAGAAGAAACTGAACGTCAGGAACTGGCGGGCATCGAACCCCTGAATGACACCGAGTGCGACGGCGAGGGTATGTATGAGGTACAGGTGGGCCACATAGAACGCGAAGGGCACGCGGCCGAACACGATGAGCGGCTGCTTGACGATATCGGGCACCAGGTCGGCATAGGCGCACAGGACCGCCGCCGGCCCGAGGGTCATGAGCAGGTAGAGCAGGCTGGGCGGGTATTTCGTTACGTTCAGAAAATCGATGAGGGTGGGAACCGCGCCGTCCTGAACACGCCAGGCGTTGGGATCGCCGTAGAGGCCGCCCCCCCTGAGCACAACAAACGCCGCGATCCCCGCCACTCCCCACGCGAGTAGCCGCGCATCGCGCCTCTCTGGCGGATCCTGGAACAGGGGCGCTGTCCCGAACCCGGCCAGCATGACTCCGATCCACGGCAGGAGTGGATAGGTGAACGCGAGGTGGAACGGGCCAACGACGAGCCCCGTCTGGGCATGCAACGCCGCCCACGCGGGGCTCGCGGTGTCGAAGAGGCCACCAGTGACCGGCCAGACGACATCCAGCAGGTTGTGGCCAACGAGGATCGCCCCACCGATAACGAGACACGCGCGCTGTCCGAAACGCTGCGCGCCAGCCAGAATGACCATGCTCGCGCCAATGGCCCAGATCACCTGCATCGGCACGACCACCAGCCCGGCGACCTGCTCCATACCCCACGGGGCGAAGCTCCACGCGGTGGCCACGACAAACAACTCGACGACGATCAGCCACAGGCCACGCGTGAGCAGGAACGCGCCCAAGGCCGACTGCGTCTTGCGCGCCGCCATCAGGCCGGCGCTTGTACCCGCAAGGAACACAAACACCGGCGCGCAAAAGTGCGTGATCCATCGCGTGAAGAAGAGTGCGGCGCCGATATCAGGACTGCTCATCGGATCCAGCTCGCCACCGACCATGACGTAGTCCCGTACATGATCGATGGCCATGATCACGATCGCGAGGCCGCGAAGCATGTCGATACTGGTGAGCCGGTACCCACGGGCGTTTGCTGTCATATCACCGGCACATCCTAGTCGAAGCCCCTGGATCCCCTGTAACGCTGGAAATGCTGCGCTGCGCGTGATACTTCTGCTCGCCCACCTTGAGCCGGGGCCATGGGGGGTTCCCCAGCTTAGCTAGATTCTGCAGTCTGGCTAACGCGCACGGCTCACTTGCGGCGGCCGCACGCCGATGCTCCGAATGAACCGGATCCTACCGCGGCCGCCGTCAAGTGCAGCCGTTTGTTATGCTGCCCCTTGCAGTATGCCTGATCTGACATACAATCCAGTACATGAGTCCCCACGATAAGCCGATCGTGTGGCTGAGTGGGGAGGTCCGGACACCGCCTTTCAGCGCCGAGGCCCGAGTGGAAGCCGGATTCTTGCTCCGCCGACTCCAGCGCGGCGAATCGCTGGGCATGCCGCACTCGCGCCCGATGCCGACCGTGGGCCTAGGCTGCCATGAACTGCGGGTCGTCGATGGCGCCGTGAGTTGGCGACTCATGTACCACGTTGCGCCGAGTGCCATCGTGATGCTGACTGTATTTCCGAAGAAGACGGCGGCAACCCCCGCCGCTGTGATTGCGGAGTGCCGGAAACGGTTAGCGCTGTTTCAGCGGGTAATGCGAACAGGGAAAGGAAGACATGATGCGCGCTGACAAGCGGAAGAAGCTCGAACGGGCGGGCTGGACTGTCGGGGATGCGGGCGACTTCCTGGGCCTGTCGGCCGAGGAACGCCGCTTTGTTGAGGTGAAACTGGCCCTGGCCGACGGGCTTCGCCGCCGCCGGGAGGACTTGGGGCTGACCCAAGGCGAGGTCGCTGCGCGTCTCGGCTCCAGTCAGTCGCGTGTAGCCAAGATGGAGGCCGCCCACCGCACGGTCACGACAGACCTGCTACTCAAGTCGTTGTTCCAACTGGGCGCCGGTCCTGAAGATGTTGGTCGGTTGCTCGTGCCTCGGCCGCGAAGACGAGCAGCCTAGCGACCGGCGCTCAGCCGCGGCGCGCAGCCTTCTTCGCGCCGTCGGCTGCAGCGCGTTGTTGGGCAGCCAGCGTGAACAGTCGATGCAGCGTCGGATCAGTGGGCGGGTTCGAGTGCAGCCACTCATTCTGCTCGCCGACTGACATCGAGGCGATCGTCGCGCCGATCGTTGCCCTTGCTGTGCGCATCATGTCTACGGCATCGAATGCCTTCATCGTTGACCTATTCATCACCGAGCACCTCCCGAGGCGAACGAATCTCAATAGCGGGATACCCGAGCCGAAGGTTCACGGCATGGTAACCATGAATCCGCGGCAGGTTGACGATGTGCCGGAAGTTCCAGCTCACGAGCACATCCACGCAGGCGACCGAGGCCATCGCAATGTGTTCGGCGTCGGCCAGCATTCCTGCCCCGAGCACGCCCTCCGCGAGGTAGCGCTGCGCGAGTTCGGCAGCCGGCTGCGTCAATTGCAGAAACTCGACGTGATCGGCTGGCACTACGCGAAGCACCTCGCGGACTGCAAACGGCGCCGTTTCAAGCTCTCGAAGCGTCAGCTCCGAAAGCACGAGATGCAGGTCGCCACGCACGAACGCATCCAAGAGCCGGCGTGAGGGAACCCGGAACTCGTCATCCTCGCAGCCTCCGATGACTGACGTGTCCGTGTAGACTCGACTGACCACAGTCTCATTCTACGCTCGGCCCTTGTCCCTTGGCTGCTTGTCTCAATGTCGGCGCTGGCGTCCCCGTTTCTGCACGCTGGCCCGCGTCGACCACTCTTGCGTGTGGGTCGTTTCGTCTGCCCAACGGC
>JBEBGB010000709.1:0-2852 GCA_040081675.1 Vicinamibacterales bacterium | reverse complement strand
CGCACGGCTCGCTCGATCGTCGCGGCCGCATTGCGCGCGGCGATCATGATGGTCAGTCGGTCGGTCATCGGGAATGGGGCGGTGGGCTGCGGCAGTTCGTCGCGCCCGAGGCACTAGTGTAATTGCTAGGCCACTAGAGCAGAAGGATGCAGTCATGAAGGTCGTCGTCGACGGGATTGAAACCGTGCCTGGCTATCCGGTGCGGAACTGGGGCGAGTTGCTGGACATGCTCGACCAGGAATGCGCAAGTCGTGGCGTCGTTGTGGCGGACGTGGCGTTCGACGGCGTCGCTGCGCCGTCGTTTCGCGAGCCCGGCCTCGCCGCGAGTGCGATTGCCGCAACCCGGATCGAGGTGGGCACCGCGAGCCAGACTGACCTGTTGCTCGAGGCCATCGACGAAGCCGTGGGCGCCGCCAGGCCCATGCGTCCCGTTGCGATCGAACTGTCACTGGCGTTTCGCAGCTACGACATCGAGCGGGCCAACCGGGACCTCGCGGAGTTCGCGCCGAACCTCGGTGCGCTCATGACGCTGGCCACCAACATTGCGAAGCTCGCAGGCGTCGAGAACCGTGTGGACCTCAATGGCCCCGCCGCCGTCAGCATCGGCTCCTTGGCGGGACATATCGATACGTTGATTCAGGCGCGCGCGGCTGGCGACTGGATCGTGGTCGCCGACGTGCTCGAAGTCGACGTCGTCGCGGCTATCGACGGCTGCGTCGAGCTCTTGTCGGCGGTTCGGCGCGAGGTCGCGCCACGCCGTTTCCACAGCTGAAGCCGCGAGACCGGACGCGCATGCCGTTGCAGCTGTCGGCATCCCGTCCGACGTGACGCGGCACCGACCTGCGCGTCCGTTCACTTTCTCGAATTCAGCCCGCGCCTTCACATCCGTTCCACACGGTACAGGGTGGCAGATGCATTGCTCTTTGGACGCGCATGTCGAGCGCCTCGTGCCCGCACACATGTCACACCCATACGTCACGACAAACGGCCTGCAGCTAATGCCCGACTTTCCAACGATTCAGAGGATGTTGGCCGGGCGTTCCAGAAGGGTTCGCGATGAGGTTTCACCCGACCTGACCGACTCAAGGTTTGGGTGTGAAGGTCGATTTCCATGGGGACGCGAAGTCCCCATGCGCCTACCAACATCACTCGACAACACCTGGACCGAACGCCGAGCGCGAGTCGCCGGCGTCTTTGCCGAAAATGCCGTGGCTTGCACGCCAACATTGATCGCGGTCGTGTCCACCATCTATAAACGTTCACCCGAGACACTCGGGCACGCGCAACGAGTCGCGGCCATCGCGACTCGCATCGGTGAAGAGTTGCGCTTCACGACGCGCGAACTCGACCATCTCGAGCGAGCCGCATGGCTGCACGACCTTGGCCGGTTCGTTGCGCCGGATCCCGAATCGCCCGACGCGAATGACGAAGAAATGATCGATCTGACGACGAGCCGATGGGCGCGCCAGGTCGACATTGCCGTCGACATTCTCGAATCGGTTCCGGTGCTGCGTCCGGCGGCTGCGCTCGTGCGCGCGTCCCGTGAGTGCATCGACGGTTCCGGATATCCACGCGGACTGCGCGGCGGAGAGATTCCGCTCGGTGCCCGCGTCCTTCACGTGGCAGACACGTTCGACGCCCTGTCGGCCGTGTGTGCGTCGCTAGGCGTCGGACAGGACGCCGTTCCAGCGGAGCTCGTTCGAAACTCCGGCTCCCGCTTCGACCCCGCTGTCGTCGCGGCCTGTCTCCGAGCCCTCGACATGCCGCAGGATGCGGCCCAGGGAATCTAATGCTCGTCATCGTCGGCGCAGTCGTCGTCTTGCTCGCGGTCGTTGGAGGGTTCCTCATGGAGGGAGGCAACCTTCTGGTCATCTACCAGCCGTCCGAGTTCGTCATCATTCTCGGCGCGGCCCTCGGCAGCATGGTCCTCGGCTCCTCGATACCGGTGATGAAGTCGATGGGCGGACAGATCGGCAGCCTGCTCGGCGCCGGACTGGCGAAGGCCGACTTCGCCGACCTCCTCACGATGCTCTACAAGTTGTTCAGGCAGATCCAGCAGGGCGGGGTCATGTCGGTGGAGTCGCACCTCGAGAAGCCCAACGAGAGCGCCATCTTCGGCAAGCACGCGAAATTCCTGAAGCGGCACCACTCGCTCGACTTCCTGGCCGACTCCATGAAGGTCATCATCGTCGGCGGCATCAGCGCGCACGACCTCGACACGCTGATGGAAGAAGACCTGAAGGTGCATCACGCGGAATCGGCGAAGCCCGCGTCGCTCATGGCCAAGGTCGGCGACGCGATGCCGGGCCTGGGCATCGTCGCGGCCGTGCTCGGCATCGTGAATACGATGGGCCACATCGACGGTCCGCCCGCAGAGATTGGTGAACACGTCGGCGCGGCGCTGGTCGGCACGTTCCTCGGCATTCTGGTGTCGTACGGATTCCTGCAGCCGCTCTCGGCCGCCATGGAAGCGCGTGTGGCAGACGATGGCAAGTACGAAGAGTGCATTCGCGCCGGGATCATGGCGGTCTACAAGGGCCTGCCTCCGGCCATTGCGATCGAGTTCGCGCGACGCGTGCTGCCAGGCGAAGTGCGTCCGAGCTTCGACGAGACCGAGAAGTTGTGCCGGGCGGCGAAGAACGGACCTGAGGCCGCCGCGGCATGAAAAAAGATCAGCCCGTCATCATCATCAAGAAGGGCGGTGGTGGCCATGCTGGTCACCATGGCGGCGCCTGGAAGGTGGCGTACGCAGACTTCGTGACCGCCATGATGGCGTTCTTCCTGGTCATGTGGCTCGTCTCGCAGAAGCCGGCCGTGAAGGCAGCCGTCGGTGGCTACTTCCGAGACCCTGG
>JBEBGB010000708.1:0-2853 GCA_040081675.1 Vicinamibacterales bacterium | reverse complement strand
AAGATCGACACCGGCACCTGCTGACCGCGGGTGCCGCTATACGTGAGATACACGTTGCCAGCCGAATCGAAGACCGGATTGTCAACCTGATGCAGCCCGGTGGCCACCGGCACACCGACCACCACCGTCGCTCCAGTGTCGCGGCCCGACAACTGCACCGCATGTGTACCGCCCTGCGCGGCGACGATCACGGCGAGCTCGGTTGGTGACGCAAAGACCACGCGCGCAGGTTCCGATCCGATGCGAACCTCCGGAATGCCGGACGCAACCGGAAATCCGGCGCCGTGAAGGGAGATGCGACCGCCGGGAATGGTGCACGGCGGCGCAACGGACGTAATGCTGGGAGTGGACATCAATATGGATCGCCGACCGTTGGATGAGGCGCCTGTCTAGGTGTCGTCGAGTTCGGCGTTCCAGTACAGATAGTCACGCCAGCCATCGGGGGCGTGGCGCAAGCCCACGGTAATTCTGACTGCCGGTGTCGACTCGGGGCGTTTCGGCGCTCGAAGCAAGTGCATGCCAGCCTCAGGCGGGGTCCTCCCGCCCTTACTGCGATTGCACTGGACGCAGCATGTGACGATGTTCTCCCAGTCCTTGCGGCCGCCTTGCGCGACCGGCACCACGTGGTCGAACGTCAGCTCGCTCGTCGGAAAAGCATCCCCACAGTACTGGCATCGATGGTCGTCGCGCGCATAGATATTGGCGCGTGAAAACGGCACGTAGTCGAACCGACGCTTGATCTTGATGTAGCGCAGCAGACGAATGACCGACGGAAGCTTGAAACTGAACGAGACGGCCCGAATCTCGCGGTCGTACACAGAGATGACCTCGACCTTCCCCTGGCACCATAGCGTCACCGCTTTTTGCCAATTGACGATCTTGAGGGGCTCGTACGACGCGTTGAGAAGCAGCGTCTGTTCCATATCGCGACTTCGCGGTCTGTTCGCCTTTCCTCGTCAGGAATTGCCGCATTTTTATTCTGACTGAGCCCCGAGGCAGTGTCAAGGCAGCGGACGCCCGTAACCGCTGCTGTTTAGGTCATTTAGCGACCTAGCTCTGTACTCGAGGACCGAAGCTCGATACAATCGGCGGCAATGCCCAGACGGCTTGCAGAGTTCGGTGCCAGGTGTGGGGCGTTCGCCCTGTGCATCGTCTCGGTGGCCTGCGCGTCGGCCGGAACAGCACCAAAACCGTTCCCCATGCCAGGGGCCCCGCCCGCTCGTCGTCCTCCAGCCGCTCCGGCACCAACAACTCCGTCTCCAACCACCGCGCCGTCTGCGCCGTCGGAGATCGCAGACGCCTCGATGAACCTGGCTACGCAGCTGGTGCGCGAAGCTCTCGAATTGCGAGGGACACCCTACCGCAACGGTGGCTCCGACCCTGCTGGTTTCGACTGCAGCGGTTTCACACAGTGGGTGTTCTCCCGCGTCGGTCTTCGCTTGCCTCGAGAGACGCGCGAGCAGTTCGAGGTGGGATTGGACGTTCCAACCGGAACGCAGCAGGCTGGCGATCTGATCTTCTTCACCACGACGGCGCGCGGCGCGTCGCACGTCGGCATCGCGCTCGGCGACGACACGTTCGTGCATGCACCAAGCTCGCGAGGCGTGGTGCGGGTCGAGTCGCTATCTGGGGCGTATTGGTCGAAGCGTGTGGTCGGCATTCGGCGGATGACCGCCGACGAGCCCTAGCGTCCTGATCGGTGTCGGCCTCAGGCGGCCGAAATGGCGTTCTTCTTCTGGCACTGACGCGACGCACCCAGGAAGAACTGCCGGACCAGCAGATCGGTCTCGGTGTAATTCTCCTGTCGTTGCCGGCCCTGCCAGGGCTCGACCTCGATCGTGGCCAGCGAGTCATCGCACGCGGGCTGCGTTGGCAGCCGTTCGATGAAGCGCTGCGGATACGAGGGATAGGTTCGGAAGCTGGTGGCGACGACGCCGCCGTGGCGAGTCTCGAGCCCCTCGAAGTCCTCCATGAGGAAATCGTACAGAGCCGGATCAGGCCGAGCATCCAGATACTCGGTCACCATCTGCGCAACCTGCTCGAAGAACTGCGGCCCGTGCGAGTGCGCAGCGTAGGTACCGTCGCTGCGTTCGATCTTGCGGATGCCCTTGTGCTCCGGATCGATGTGATACAGCTCGTGCACGACGGTATCGAGCTTCGCAATCCAGGCGTCACTTGCGCGGCGGTAGAACCGCTCTTTGCGGGACCGATCGAGCGACTGGTCGCAAAACCGCGGTAGCGCGAAGGAAATCAGGTACTTCCGCTGGCGGCCGTTCACCGTGACCATCGGAGACTTGGTGACGAAGAACTCGGATCGCCGCGTGATTTGACCTGTGGTGCGATCGCGCCAGAAGTAGTAGCCGGGTTCGCTTGGCGGAAGGCTCATGCAGTGGCACGTGGCGTACGCACCGTCGGTGTGTCGCCGGCCAAAGCGGGCGAATACCAGGATGTCGTCCATATCGATGAAGGACAAAGCTGGAACGCGCGAGACGATGTCGCGCATGAGCGACGTGAGCCGGTCCGTATAGTTGAGCATGCCAGCGCGCCTGCTGCCCGGAAGCGCCGCCCGCGAGAAACTCGTCCTTACGGACGGGCTGCAGGCTTGGCGAACGACGCCACAAAAACAACGTCTGTCACGTTATCGAAGCGTGAAGCCTAGAGTCAAGCTGAGCAAGGCTAATTGTCTCGATCATTTCGGGACCGTTGGACTGTCGGCGGGCAGGTCGTCCGCGGGCAGAGCGCCTTGGTTGGTGGTCTGCCCCATTCGGCCGAGGATCATGTGCTGTCGGCGCGCGAGCCGCGGCGTGGGTTTGCCTGGGTTGAGGACCCGCGGGTTGATGATCGAGCCGGCCA
>JBEBGB010000707.1:0-2854 GCA_040081675.1 Vicinamibacterales bacterium | reverse complement strand
GAAGTCGAGCAGGAGATGAAGGCGGTCATCGACACGGCCAAGGAAGCCGGCGACACGGTGGGTGGCTGCTTCGAGGTCATTGTCCGCGGCCTGCCGGTCGGCCTCGGCAGCCATGTGCAATGGGATCGAAAGCTTGACGGCCGCGTGGCGCAGGCACTCATGTCGATTCAGGCCATCAAGGGCGTCGGAATCGGACGAGGCACGGACGTGGCGACACTACCCGGCTCGAAGATTCACGACGAGATCCTGCCGCTGACCGGGTCGACGGTGCATCCGGATGTGCCGGTGCAGCGCCCCACCAACAACGCGGGCGGTCTCGAGGCGGGCATCACCAACGGCGAAGACCTGCGCGTGACCGCCTACATGAAACCAATCGCCACGCTCATGAAGCCGCTTCGCTCCGTTGATCTGAATACACTCGCGCTCAGCCCCGCCGCGATCGAACGCAGCGACACCTGCGCGGTGACAGCCGCCTCGGTCGTGGGCGAAGCAATGGTGGCCATCGTGCTCGCCGACGCGGTGCTCGAGAAATTCGGCGGCGATTCGCTGCACGAAGTGCAGGACAACATTCGAACCTACCGCGCCCATACGACTGCGCGGTTCTCCCACACGTAGTACGCCTCTCGGTGTCCCCCGAGTAAGACCGATGATCCGACCGTTGTTGCGCTACGGCGCGAATGTCCTGCACGAGCCGGCACGTCCGGTAGAACACATCACGTCCGAGATCCACAGCTTGATCACCGACATGATTGACACGATGTACGCAGCACCCGGAATTGGCGTCGCTGCGCCCCAGGTCGGCGTGCCGCTGCGCATTTTCGTCATCGACACGTCGATCGGTCGCGACGCGAAGGCGTTGATCGTCATGGTCAACCCCGAATTCGTCGAACGCGACGGTGTGCAACTGGAAGAGGAAGGTTGCCTCAGCGTCCCCGGGTTCAACGCCACGGTCGTCCGTCCGCAGCGCGCAGTCGTGAAGGGCCTCGACCGCGACGGCAACACCCATCAGGTCGAAGGCGAGGGTCTGCTGGCGCGCGCGTTCCAGCACGAGATGGATCATCTCGATGGAACGCTCTTCGTCGACCGGCTCCGCGGCATCAAGCGCGACATGATCGTGCGCAAGATCCGAAAGCTCGCGAAGGCTGGAAAGTGGTGACCGGGGGACTGAACGTCGTCTTCTTCGGAACGCCGACCTTTGCAGTGCCGACGCTGGACGCCCTGCTGTCCTCATCGCACCACGTCGTGGGCGTCGTGACCCAACCAGACAGGCCAAGAGGACGCGGACAGAAGGCGTCCGATGCTCCGGTCAAGGCGCGCGCTCGCGACACCGGCCTCGTCGTGCTTCAACCCTCGACGTTGAAGGATCCGGAGTTCGTCAGCGCTTTGGCGAACCTCGGCGCCGACATCGGCGTGGTTGCCGCCTACGGCAAGATCCTGACCGAGGCGGTGCTGGCCGTGCCACCGCTCGGGATGATCAATGTGCACGCCTCGCTCCTGCCAAAGTATCGAGGCGCAGCGCCCGTGCACCGCGCCGTCATCGCGGGTGAAATCGTGACCGGCGTCACCATCATGCGCGTGGTCAAGGCGCTCGATGCCGGTGCGATGCTGGCAACTGTCGAACGTCCGATTGGCCCAAGCGACACGAGCGAAGCCGTCGAGTCCGACCTCGCGACCCTGGGCGCCACCGCACTTGTGCAGACGCTCGATCGTCTCGCACGTGGCCCCGTCACGGAGACACCGCAGGACGACTCACAGGCGACCTACGCGCACCGTTTGACGAAAGACGAGGGCGTGGTCGATTGGAGCAAGTCCGCGAGTGCGATTCACAATCAGATTCGCGGTTTGCGCCCGTGGCCGCATGCCTTTTCGTACCTCGATGGGACGCGTCTCATCCTCCTTGCGTCGACATGGTCCGCTGAGCCTTCTGACGCGGAGCCTGGGACGATCCTCTCCGCACACGGGGACGAGTTGAAAGTGGCAACAGGCGCAGGCACCTTGCTCGTGACTGAACTGCAGGCCGAAGGTCGCAGGGCAAGCCCCACGCGCGAATTTCTTGCAGGGCGACACTTGGCTCCGGGTCAGCGTTTCGGCGCGAACCCATGATCTCGCCGGCGCGTCTCGCCGCGTACGAAGTGCTGCGGCGAGTCACGTCTGGCCGCTCCGATCTTCCGACCGCTGTCTCGTCGGTCCGCGAGTCTTTGAAGGACGATCGCGATCGAGCCCTCGCGACAGACATCGCCGTCGGAACAGTTCGATGGCGCGCGACGCTCGACCACCTGATCGCGCATGGCGCGAAGCGCGCGCTCGATCGCCTGGACGCTGAAGTGGTCGACATCCTGCGCATGAGCGTCTATCAACTGCTCCACCTGACTCGTGTTCCCGCATCAGCAGTCGTGGACGATGCAGTCAACCTGACCAAGAAGATTGGAAAGAAGAGCGCATCGGGTTTGGTGAATGCCGTGTTGCGGTCGACGTCGCGAAGTCGCGCTGCCCTGCCCCTGCCGCCGAGACCTGCTGACACGTCGAATCGCGCCGCTGTGCTCGACTATCTGAGCATCACCTTGTCGCACCCGCGTTGGCTGGTCGAGCGATGGCTCGACCGCGTCGGATTCGAACGGACCGAAGCCTGGTTGCAGTTCAACAACACGCCCGCACCACTGACGCTGCGTGTCGTAACCAGCCGGACGACGCGCGACGCGCTGCTCGCGCAGTTGGCAGAGAGTGGAATGGACGCGCACGCAGCGGCCTACGCGCCTGACGCCGTCATCGTCGACCGCGGCAACCTGCGTGAGGAGGCGACCCGAGGCGATTTCGTCGTGCAGGACGAGGCATCACAGGTCGTCGCGCTTCTGGC
>JBEBGB010000706.1:0-2854 GCA_040081675.1 Vicinamibacterales bacterium | reverse complement strand
CGCGTCGTAGCGAAGCTTCTCGGACACGGCCGCGTTGAAGCGTGCGGACAGATAACCAACGGTGTCCTTCCGATTCGGCACGGGGTCGGTTCGCTGCGACTGGTTCGCGGCATCGATGAACGCCTTCATCCCGTGATAGCCAGTGATGGCCATCACCTGCTGTTCCGAAAACGCGGTTGCCGCCACACCTTCGAAATAGTGAGCCAGCAAGTGCGCGTCGAGTCCAGACGAGGCGATCGCGAGAGCGTCAGGGAAGGTGGCGCGAATGTCCACGCCGTCGATGAGTCCGGGAAACGCGTCGGCCACCTGCAGCGAGGTATACGCGCCGCCCGATCCGCCCGTGCTGATCGTGTAGAGCGGAACGCCAAATGTCTCGATGAAGTGTTCCTTCCCCATCATCGTCGTCTCGCCGGCGAGGAAGGCGTTGCAGCTGTTTGTGGGATGGTTCAGCGTGTTGTTGAAGACGCCGTAGCCCTTGCCCAGTCTCACCTCATCGAGGACGCTGACGCCCAGCGCGGCACCCTGGATATACCAGCCGCTCGGACAACCGCTGCCATGAACGGCGAGCAGCCGTCTGTTCCAGGCTCGTGGGGGTGCGAACGGCGACGGCGCTGCTTCGACGGTCGGGTCGTGCAGGATCGCATTCTGATAGATCCCACGATTCATGGTGCCGGTCTCGACGCGGACGATGAAGGGAACCGTGGCGCCGTCCATGGTTGTTGTCGTGGCGACATCCTCGGGACGTTGCGTCAGGTCGGTCATCGGCGTCCACCATGGTCGTGGAACGCGGGGGGCAGCCGTCGCGGCTGCGGTGGCAACCGGAGGGACGATGTCGAGAACCGGTGGAGGCGGTGGCGACGATGTGGATTTGTAGATGTACTGCACGACGGTTCGCGCGGAGCAATTCTCGTCAGTCGGCATGCCAAGCGTGGTCCCGTCTGGCAGCTTGAAGTCGTTGGTTTGACAGACGAACGGCTGCTGCCAGGGGCCCGAGATGACTGGCCCGGTAATCGGGTAGTTCGTGACCTCGAGCGATGCATGCGCAGAGCCCGCCGTTGCTTCCACGATGGTGGCGCCCACAGGCAAACCGCTGACAACGCCTTGAAGTGTGTTTGCTGCCGACCCGGCGTGAAATGCAGCAGTGACGTCGCGTCCAAGAGCGGTGACATGTGCTGAGGATGCCGCGGTGCCTGCGGGTAGCGAGACTTGCACGAGCACGTCGCCGCCCGTTACCAGTGTGGCATCGGTCGAGACCGCCCGAATCGACATGGGGCTGGACGCCGCGTTCTGCTGCCCAGCCACAACGGAGACTGTGCCTGCGAGCGCCAGCAGTCCGAGCCCTGCGACGGCCAGCACTGCAAACGTCTTTGTCATCGCCTGTTCTCTTCGCATGATGCTTCCTGTAGCCGCATGACGATTCCGCTCCGTGTCGTGGCTGCGGTTGGAGATACTACCAGCGAACAGCAGAGGCTGAACGCCTTTTGACCAAGTCGGGACGGTCAGGACGGTCGGGAGGGCGAGGATCGAACGGGCCGTGGGGACAACAAGGGCCACATCTGTTCGATGCGGGCAACCGTGGAGGCCGGGCGGAAGGGTAGGGAATGGTGACGTCTCGTTCGGTCATGGCTGCTGCGGCGCGCGCGAAGCGCGAACTCGAGGCACAAGCTCGCCCCGCGGGCGCGTTCGACGCGAGCCGGTACTTCCGGACCACCGAGGCGCTCGGGTTTCTCAACATCCGCACCTCAGTCGTGCGTAACCTCGGGAAGTCGATCGCGAAAGAGCATCGCGACCTTTGGAACATGAAGGACGCCGTTCGGTTCGCCGACGTTCTGATTCGCGACCGTCATCTGGAAGTGAAAGGAGTGGGTATCGAGGCGCTGGCCTGCTTCCGCCGCCAGTTCAGTCCCGGGATTCTGCCCAGCGTGAAAGGCTGGCTCGCGAAGAATCACTCCGCCAACTGGGCGACGACCGACTCGATCTGCGGCTCGGTCATCAGTCCGCTCTTGCTTGCGCACCCGGCTCTTGCCAGTCGCGTGGCGTCCTGGACGGGACACCGCAACATGTGGGTGCGGCGTGCGGCGGCGGTGTCGCTGGTGCGACTGGCGGCTCGTGGGCTCGCGCTCGATCTCGCGTACGGTGTTGCCGACGCGCTCCGCTCCGATCCCGAGGACCTCATTCAGAAGGCCGCCGGCTGGCTTCTGCGGGAGGCAGGCCGGACCGACCGACCTCGACTCGAGCGCTATCTACGCGCGAATGGTCCATCTATCCCACGTACAACCCTTCGGTACGCCATCGAGCACTTCTCGGATGGACCCCGTAGGGCGCTCCTTGCGGCGACTCGTGCGCCCGGTTCGAAATCCCTGGTGCGGTAACCAGGACGAGCCACCGCTCAGTCCAGGCGCCGATAGCGTTTGCGCTCCAAGAGGGTTACGATCGCTTCTCCGCCGGGGGTATCCCTGCTGTGCAGGGATTGAGAGCAAAACCCTTGGAACCTGACCCCGCCTTCGCACGCCTCGTGTGCCTGGGCGTGGCTTCGCCACTAGCGTTGCGCGGCTGGTTTGCTCCGCGCGAAGCGACGGGCGAAAGACCGGTTGATACCGGCGAAGGGAGCGCGGTTCCCGCCTCCGTTTCGCCCTGCCAGGAGCACGCACGATGTCTGAGTTTGCTGCCGCCTATCCCAACTCGCGAAAGGTGCTGGTTGATGGCGCACGGGGCGTGCGCGTCCCGATGCGCGAGGTCGCGCTTTCAGGCGGTGAGAAGCCGGTGCGGCTGTACGACACCAGCGGACCGCAGGAGGTGGGCGTGGCTGCCGGCTTGCCCAGGCTTCGCGAGGCCTGGACCTTGCCGCGTCGTG
>JBEBGB010000705.1:0-2855 GCA_040081675.1 Vicinamibacterales bacterium | reverse complement strand
CGGCCATCGCGACATTGCGTACCGGCAACAGGTGCTCGACGAGCACGGCGTCGATACGCAGGTCATCACGCTGACGACGCCAGGCACACACGTCGAGAAGCCCTCAGTGGCCGTGAAGCTCGCCGTCATCACGAACGATGCCTTCGCGAAGGTCCGCGCCGAGCGCAAAGGCCGGTTCGTGCCGCTTGCGACGCTGCCGCTCTGTGATGCCCGCGCGTCGGCCGGTGAGCTCGTTCGGGCGATGGATCAGCTCGGGTTGCCTGGCGCCATGCTCTTCAGCAACGTCAACGGCACCGGGCTCGACGATGAGCAGTTCTGGCCGATCTACGAGGCCGCAGACGATCGCCACGCCGTGTTGATGATCCATCCGACCTATCCCGTCGGTGTGGAGGCGATGCGCGAGTACTGGCTCATGCCGCTTAATGGGTTCCTCTTCGACACGACGCTCGCAGCGTCGAAGCTGGTCTTCAGCGGTGTCGTGAAGCGCTACCCGAACATCCGGTGGGTGCTCGGGCATCTGGGCGGAACGATCCCCTACCTGGCTGAACGGCTCGACCGCGGGTGGCGCGCGTTCGAGGAGTGCCGCGCACACATCGACGAGCCGCCGACCGCGTACCTGAAGCGCCACTTCTACTACGACACGGTGAACTTCGCCGCAGGACCCTTGAAGCTGGCCATCGAGTTCGCCGGCGTCGACCGCATTCTCGCAGGCAGCGACTACCCGCACATGATCGGCAGCATTCCACTGATGCTGGAGGCGATTCGCGGGTTGCCGATCACGGAGGCCGAGAAGGCAGCGATTCTCGGAGGGAACGCCGCCAGGCTGCTGGGAGTGGAACGGTAGACGCGGCACGTTGGCGGACCGATCACGTTTCTTGGTGCGTTCACGTGACTATGCCCGGCGGACGACGCTGTCACCCCTGTCATAGCGAATCGATACCGGTGCAGCCAGAATGCGGCGGACCTGCCGGCGTTCATCGATCAGCGGCCACCAGTCGTAGAGCAGGACTTCGAGTGGTCGCCACATCGCGACCCATCCAGTGATGACAAGCCCCTCGCGAAGGATCTCTCGCAGAGGCCCCGTTGGCAGAGACGATGTGAGTCCTGCGAGCGTCAAGAAGACCACGAGCACCGTGAGTCCGACGCCCAGGATCATCTGGCCGCGACGCACGTGTTCGCGGAGGCGGCGTTCGACCTGCTCACCCTCGTAGATGAAGTGACCGCGCACCGCTTCCACGATCACGTCTGGCGCCAGGCGTGGCTCTGGCTCTTCCGAAATCATCACCACGATTGACAGTGGTTGGTTCCGAGGGATCTCCTGGGCCGCAGCCAGAATGTACTCGACTGCATCAGCGTCGAGATCGCGCTCATGAAACGGCGCTGGGTCTCGGGTATCAAACAGCTGGCGGGAGTGCCGGACCTCGAGGTCGATGCATGACCTCCCCTCCTCGACACGATATCGTGTGCGTGTAGTCATTGGCAATCGTGATGGTCGGCCTGGCGCGAACTATTCGACGACCATCGAGCGCCAGTACCACTGCCTAGAAGAACGCGGGTCGAGGAAGTCGGACATGGTCGACTCGAGGGTCCGCTACTTCTCGTCGTACTTCGGCACCTTGATGCGGCCTTCCCAGAGGCTCTTGTTATTTTCCTCGCAGGAGTATTCCATCATTTCCCAGTCGGGACGGAGCGTGAAGGTCCGCGTGTTCTTCCAGGCTCTGGTGAACGTCTTCGGATCGTCCACGGTCACCTCGTAGGCAATGTGGCCGAGGTCGGGCCGCGAAAAACGCTGGATGAGATGCAATTGATCGCTGTGAGGGTGCCCAACGGTATCCAGCCGGGTCTTCCCGTTGAAGTTGACCGTGTCGATGACGAGCGTATCGCCCTCCCAATGGCCGACCGAGTCGCCGAACCAGGTGGGGATGCCCTTGCCGTGCGGACGGCCGTCGATCGGCACGACCGTGAACCAGGAGTTCTGCTCGAACAGGAACGCGAAGTACTTGTCGCTCTGCATGACCTGCATCGGCTCCGGCGTATTGATGGAGCGCGTCATGCCGAACGGCAGGCAGGAGCCCGTGTAGTCTCCTTCGGCCGCGTCGTACTTCTTCCACTGGTCAGCGCCCCACGGCGTGAAGGGCAGTTCGCCCATGCCCTTCTGGTCCTTGCCGTCCTTGGTCATGTCGGGCACGTACGCTTTGGTCCAGACGCCGCTGAAGTCGACCTTGCCGGAGGCGGTGCGCGGCGTGGGTCCGACAGGCGGTGTGTAATCCTGCTGTGCAGCAGCAAACTCGGGGAGCACAGTTGCGATCGCGAGCGCGACCACGAGCGCCGCCGCGAGGCTTGCCGCGAAACGTCGCCTCATGGGGCTACCTCCCTGGCGTCGGCGCATCGCCGCCCGAAGAACCGGCGAACACCGTCCGGCCGTCGCCGAGTTTGACGACGCGCATGTTGCAGGTCTTCGAGCCGTCTTTCGCGAGCGCACCGTCAATCGTGATTCGATCGCCGAACTTCAAGGAGTCCCTGCTCCAGCCGTTCCGCGTCAGTGTGTTGGGTGCACCGCCTTCGCACTGCCAGTGCTGCGGGCCGTTTCGGTCGTCCACATCCAGGTAGACCCAGATGTGCGGGTTGGCCCACTCGATCCGGGTCACGATGCCCGTCAGCGTCACCGGCTTGTTTGCGTCGAATTCGGCGGCGAAGGAGTGGTGTGCGGACACAGGAGGAGCCATCGTCGCCGCCACCGCCAAGCCGAGGCCGAGAGCGGCGCAAGTCAGCGAGGGCTTCTGTCTCATATTGCGGCACCCTACCACCCAAAGGCCGCGCGTGCGCAAGAATCTTGCGGCGGAGTGGTAACGCCG
>JBEBGB010000007.1:0-38103 GCA_040081675.1 Vicinamibacterales bacterium | reverse complement strand
CTTGGGGAGTTGGGGAGTTGGTAAACATGGTCAACTCGCCAACTCGCCAACTCGCCAACTCGCCAACTCGCCAACTCGCCAACTCCCAAACTCCCAAACTCCCAAACTCCCAAACTCCCAAACTGGATGTGTCCTCCTCCCGGTATACTGGTGAGATGTCTGTTGCCAATCCTTCGCGGCGTAACGTCGCCATCATCGCGCACGTCGACCACGGCAAGACCACCCTGGTCGATGCCTTGCTGCACCAGAGCGGAACGTTCCGCGCCAATGAGCGCGTGGCCGAACGCGCCATGGACAACACCGATCTGGAGCGCGAGCGCGGGATCACGATCCTCGCGAAGAACACCGCAGTCCATTATCACGACGTGCTGATCAACATCTGCGACACGCCGGGACACGCGGACTTTGGCGGCGAGGTGGAGCGGACCCTGTCGATGGTCGACGGCGTCATGCTCCTGGTCGATGCGTCGGAGGGACCGCTTCCGCAAACGCGCTTCGTGCTTCGCAAGGCACTCGAACGCCGTCTGCTTCCGATTGTGGTCATCAACAAGATCGATCGTCCTGATGCGCGGGCGCAGGAAGTGCTGAACGAGGTGTACGACCTGTTCATCGATCTGGATGCGCCGGAGGACGCGCTCGACTTCCCGGTGCTCTACACGAACGCCAGGTCGGGAACCGCCACCTACGATCAGGCCGGCGGCGGAGAAGACCTGCGCCCCTTGTTCGATGCGATCCTCAAGCATGTGCCGCCACCCAAGGGCGATCCCGACGGACCGCTGCAGCTGCTGGTGGCCAATCTCGACGCCAGCGACTATGTCGGACGCATCGCCATCGGCCGTATCTTCAACGGTCGCGTGAAAGTGGGCGAGCCGGTTTCGGTCTGCAAGCTCGATGGAACGATCCAGGCGACGAAGGTCACCAAGCTCTATACCTTCGACGGTCTCAAACGCCTCGACACGCTCGAGGCGGCTGCAGGCGACATCGTGTGTCTCGCGGGCATCGAAGACATCACCATCGGCGAAACGATCGCCAGCGTCGAGAACCCGAAGGCCATTCCGCCGGTCGCCATTGACGAGCCGACGGTCTCGATGATTTTTGGTGTGAACACGTCGGCGCTGTCCGGCCGTGAAGGGCAGTACGTCACGTCGCGCCAGATCAAGGATCGTCTCGACCGTGAACTGGTCGGGAACGTGTCGATTCGGCTCGAAGCAACCGACTCGCCCGAGCAGATGCGCATTATCGGTCGCGGCGAACTGCAGCTGTCGATTCTCATCGAGATGATGCGGCGCGAAGGATTCGAAATCCAGGTCTCCCGTCCCGACATCGTCACCAAGACCATCAACGGGAAACTGATGGAACCGGTGGAGCTGCTCGTCATCGACGTACCCGAAGATCACCAGGGCGTGGTCATCGCGAACGCCGGCGAACGTCGCGGCGTGATGTCGAAGATGGTGAACAACGGCAGCGGGCGTGTGCGCCTCGAGTTCCGGATTCCGGCGCGGGGACTCATCGGGTTCCGCTCACAGTTCATGACCGACACCAAGGGCACGGGCATCATGAACCACATCTTTGACAGCTGGGAGCCGTGGCACGGCGCCATCCCGTCGCGCGCGACGGGCGCGCTTGTGGCAGATCGGGCCGGCATCGCGACCTCGTACGCGCTCTACAACATTCAGGAGCGCGGCGAGATCTTCATCGATCCCGCTACCGTTGTGTACGAGGGCATGATCATCGGCGAGAACTCGCGCAACTCCGACATGGACGTCAACTGCACCAAGGAAAAGAAGCAGACGAACATGCGCGCGTCCTCCGCGGACGAGGCCATTCGTCTGGTGCCGCCACGCAAGCTCAGCCTCGAACAGGCTATCGAATTCATCAACGACGATGAGCTTGTCGAGGTGACGCCGAAGAGCATTCGGCTGCGCAAGCGTGTGCTCGCCAGCAACATGCGACCCAAGAAACAGGGGCCGGCGGCGGAGTGAGCCGAGGCTGGTGCCGCCGACTGAGGACTACGAACGAAGAACGAAGCACCAGGGACGACGCCACACGAAACTGAAAATCGCCTTAGGATCGACTAATGCTGGGACGTAAGACAAGCGGGTCGGTGGTGTGTGCGTCGTGCGGATCGCTCGTGGGCGTGAACGACGACAAGTGTTACTCATGCGGTCGTGCCAACCCGGGCATGTGGGGATTCGCGCCAGTAATCCGGCGGCTCGGTTCTGATCTCGGTTTCGTGCCGATGGTCATCACCGCAACGACAGTGCTCTACGCGCTCACCCTTCTGGTGTCCGGAGCGGGAGCACTGCGACCGACGGGCAATCTTCTCGGGTTTCTCTCGCCGACCAATGACGCGCTCCTCGCGTTTGGAGCGAGCGGTGGCGGCCCGCTGTTCATCCTCGGGGCGTGGTGGTCGGTGCTCAGCGCAACCTGGCTGCACGGCGGACTGCTGCACATCTTCTTCAACATGTACGTCCTCCGCGGTGCCGGCACGTCGACGGTCGACATCATCGGACCTGGCCGGACGGTGATTGTCTACGTCGTAGCGGGGGCCTGCGGTTTCCTCCTCAGTTCGGTCGCGTATCAATACTTTCCGCCAGTGCCCTTTCTGATGGGGGCGCGCATGACGGTCGGTGCGTCTGGCGCCATCTTCGGGTTGGTTGGTGCGCTCGTCCACTACGGCCACAAGAGCGGCAGCCGGATGATCTACAGCCAGGCGAGCCAGTGGGCGCTCATGATGTTCCTGTTTGGACTGTTCATGCCTGGCACCGACAACTACGCCCACGCCGGTGGGTTCATCGGCGGCTACCTGACCTCGGCATTCATGAACCCGCTCACGCGCGAGCGCGGCGACCACCTGCTCATCGCAGGCCTCTGCCTGCTCGCGAGCGCTGCTGCAGTAGCGGCATCCTTCATTCAGGGTTGGTCCTACCTGTTCGCCTGAAAACACCACGAGCACGAAGGCGCCCGTGTTGGGGACACCGTTCGTGCTCTGAGTCGTGGAGCGCGGAGTCGTGCTGCTGGCTACTTGCGGGAGAGTTCTTCGTCGATCACGCGCTTGAACGCCTCGAACGGCTGCGCGCCCTCAATGGAACGGCCGTTGATGAAGAACGCTGGCGTTCCCGTGACGCCGGCCTTGTCAGCCGCCGCAATGTCAGCATCGACGCCAGGCTTCTGCTGATGGTTGTCGACACACGCGTTGAACTTGCTCGCGTCTAGACCGACAGCCACGGCGTGCGCCTTGAGGTCGGGGTCGGTCAGCTTTGAAGGATTCGCAAAGAGCTGATCGTGATATTCCCAGAACTTGCCCTGGGCTTCAGCACACGCGGACGCTTCGGCTGCAGGCCGCGCATTCGGGTGGTTGGGGAGCGGGTAGTGACGGTAGACCAACTTGATCTTGTCGCCGTAGGTCTTCACCACTTGATCCACAACCGGGTTCGCGCGCTGACAGAACGGACATTGGAAGTCGGAGAATTCAACCACTTCGACTGAGGCTCGGCTGGAGCCACGCGCAGGCCGGCCGCCGTCGGTCATCTCCACGCGCGGCGGCTCGAGCGTCACCGTGATCGGCGTTTTCAATTTCAAGGCTTCGACAAGGGCACTGCGAGCCGTGTCCATGCGCTCCTCGATCAGCAGCGACCGAATCGGCGCGCGTACTTTGTCGAGCGTCGCGCCGTTGACACGCGAAGGATTGGCCTGATACCAGGCCTCGACTTCCGCCTCGGTCGGTGCCGGCGCCTTCGCGGCGATCTCGCGTTCGACCAGCGTGGCGCGGTCGATACCGCGAGCCTTGGCCTCGCCGTCCAGCAACCGGTTCGCGATGATCTCCTCAATGGCCGCACGACGCGCCATGTAGATCGCCTGCACCAGCTTCGCGCCACCAAAGTTGCTGGTCGATTCCTGGAGCGCCCGCGCGTCCACTTCGGCCATGGTCAGTGGTGTCGTGCCAACCATGGCGACAACATCGGATTGACCTGGCGGTTTGTTCTGCTGGGCGTTGGTCGAGCACGCCGACAGGATCACGAGCGCGGCGGCCGACAACGGATTCACGAACGAATGCCGTAAGTGCATATCTCGCCTATTCTGTACCGACTCCGAGCCGTTGCGGCAAGTCGGCGATCACGTAGGTCATAACCGCGATCGCTGCTGCCGCGCGCGAGACGTCCACCGGCGCGATCTTGTCTACCGTGTCGGCATTCGTGTGATGGAGCAGGAAATAATCGCCCGTGCCCTCGTACGACAGCGCGGGAATCGGCGCGGCAGCCACGCTCGGACCGATGTCTGAGCCGCCGCCGCCAGTCGTCACGGTCTGGGCCTCGATATTCGTGAGCAGGGACGCAATGGCGCGAACGGTGCCGCGCGCCGTGTCGTTGGCCGTCACCGCGAAGGACACCGGTCGGAAGAGGCCACTATCGGCTTCCATCATCATGACGTGACGCGACAGCTCCGCCTTGTGTGCGTCGCGATACGCCTGTCCGCCGCGCCCGCCGTTCTCCTCGTTGGTCCACAGCACCACCCGAACCGTGCGTCTCGGACGAAGGCCGAGCGTCTTCATGAGACGCAACGCCTCCCATGTCGCTACGATCCCGCCGCCATCGTCGCTGGCACCCGCGCCAACGTCCCAGCTGTCAATGTGCCCGCCAATGACGACGAACTCGTCGGGCTTCTCACGACCGCGTAGTTCGGCGACCACGTTCGCCGACGGTGCGTCGGCCTCGAAATGCGCCTCCATCTGCAGACGGAGCACGATGCGCTCGGCGCGATCGCTCATGCGCTGGAGGCGGTCGGCATCTTCGCTGGAGATGGCGGCCGCTGGAATCTTCGCAACGTTCGCCGCGTAGTTGAGTCCGCCCGTATGCGGAAGACGCAGACCGGCCGGGCCTACGGCGCGCACCAGCGAGGCGACGGCGCCGAGTTGCGCTGCGCGGGAGGGGCCATCAGACCGATATGGTCGGGTCTGGTCGTAGCTCGTGAACGGCACGTTGAAGACGACGATGCGGCCGTGGACGCGGCCGCTGACTGCCTCCAACTCCTGGTAGCTCCGCACGACGACGGCTTCGGCCTGTATGCCAGCCGCCGGCGTGCCGACGCTGTCGCCAAGACCCAGCATGACGATCTGGTGCCGCGCGGGTTCGACGATCTCGGCGCTCTCGCGTCCGCGCACCCAGCGCGGAACCATCACTGGCTCGGTGTGGACGTTCTCGAGCCCGTCTTTCTTCATCTCCGCCACCGCCCACTCGATGGCTCGAGTGAGTTCGGGCGTGCCGCTCAGGCGGTGACCGATGGTGTCGGTCAATGTGGCGAGCCGTTGCCACGCGAAGTTGTCGACCATGGCTGCGCCGATGAGTCGAGATGCTGGTTCGCGGTACTGCTCGAGCCAGCGCGGCGCCTGGTCTACTCGCGCGGGCGCCTGCGCATGACCGGAGATCGTGGCGGCACCAGCCATCGCTGCACAGAAGGCCACAGTTGCAAACGGACGAACGGACACGTGCACCTCGAAGTCGTGGACGCGCGGGCGTCCTGATTATCGTCAGAGCGGTCGAGGCCGCCTACAGCGCGTTGCTGCTGCGAGCGGCGCGTGCCACCACCGGCTCCGGCTCGGGAGTGAAGTCCTCGCCGGGGTTGATGAATCGATCTTTCTCGAAGCGATACTGCTTGTCGTAGAGCTGTCGATAGCGCCCGTTCAGCGCAAGCAGTTCGTCGTGCGTGCCATGCTCGACGATCTCGCCGTGCTCGAGGACCAGAATCTGGTCCGCGCTCTGAATCGTCGACAGGCGGTGTGCAATGACGAACGTGGTGCGGCCGTGCCGCAACGACCGAAGTCCGTCCTGAATGAGTGCTTCGCTTTCGCTATCGAGGCTCGACGTGGCTTCATCCAGGATGAGCAGCCTCGGGTCAGCCAGAATCGCGCGCGCAATCGCGACGCGTTGACGCTGACCGCCCGACAAGCGCACGCCGCGCTCGCCGACGACGGTGTCGTAGCCTTTCTCGAAGCCCTGGATGAACTCGTCGCAGTGAGCGATTCGGCTGACCGCGATGATCTCGGCACGGCTTGCGTGTGGACGAGCAAAGGCGATGTTCTCGGCAATCGAGCCGTCGAAGAGAAAATTGTCCTGCAAGACGACACCGAGATAGGCGCGGAAATCGCGCAGCTTGATATCGGCGAGATCCTGTCCGTCGACCATGACCTTGCCCGAGAGCGGACGGTTGAAGGCCATGACAAGGCTGATGAGCGTGCTCTTGCCAGAGCCGCTCGATCCCACGAGCGCAGTGGTCGAACCAGCCGGCGCTCGGAACGAGACGTTGGTCAACACCGGCGTACCCGGGTTGTACTCGAAGCCGACCTGCTGGAACTCCACATCACCACGCAGCACAGGAAGGGCAGCGCGGTCTGCATCCTCCTGGTCCTCGGTGGCCATCTGACGGATTTCGCGAATGCGGTCCAGTCCTGCAAACGCCTCGGTGAGCTGCGTGCCGATGTTGGCCAGCTGCACGACGGGCACCGTGATGAGTGCAGTGAAGGTGAGATACATGACGAAGTCGCCGATTGTCATCTGACCCTGGCGGATGGCGTTGCCCCCGACCAGCATCATCGAGATACCGATCGCGCCGAGCACCAACGTCGAGAAGGCAGAGACTGTGGACACGCCCGTCAACGACTGGGCCACATTGCGGAACAAGCGGTGAGCACCCTTGGCGAACACCAGCTCCTCGCGCTTCTCAGCCGTGTAGGCCTTCACGATGCGGACGCCGCCGAGCGACTCGGCCAGGCGCCCCGTCACTTCGGCGTTGATTTGACCGCGCTCGCGGAAGAGAGGGCGCAGGCGTTTGAAGGCCATGCCCATGCCCCCACCAAACGCGCCGAGTACGACGATCGTCACTGCGGTGAGCTGCCAGTTCAGATAGACCAGGACGACCAGTGCGAGAACAGCTGTGAGGATCGAACCCGTGAGCTGCACCAGACCGGTGCCGACCAGGTTCCGGATGCCCTCGGCGTCGGTCATGATGCGCGAGATGAGGATGCCCGTTTTGGTCGAGTCGAAGTAGCGGACCGGGAGTCGCATGACGTGCGCTTCGACGTCCTTGCGCATCTCGGTGATTGCGCGCTGCGCCGCCACGCCGAGCACCTGCGCCAGCGAGAACGAGGTGACCGACTCCACCAGCGTGGCCCCTCCGGCCGCCATGGCGAGCTTGGGCAGCAAGTCCCACTGGTGCTGCAGAATCACGTTGTCCATGAGGTACTTCGAGGTTGTTGGGAGGACGAGGCCCGACAACCGGTTGATGATCATGAGACCCAGGCCGATGCTCAGTCGTTTGCGATGCGACCAGATCAGCGTCTTTGCTTCATCGATCGCTCCACGGCTGATCTTCTTCTTGGCGCCGCCCGAGCTGTCGCCCGGCGCAAGGGCACCCGGAGCGGGCCTGGCGCCGCGACTGCGTTCTGCACTGCCGAGTCCCTTGATCTTCAACCAATCACCTCAAACTGCTTCAGACGCCTGCCGAGGACGACTCGACCCCACGGTCCATCCCACAATTATTGTCCATCGACGATCCGCCGGCCGAGGAAGGCTGCTGCCGGTGGCAGAATTCGAGCATGACACGAGGATCTTCCGGCCACTGGCTGCTTGGCTCTATGGTGGCGTTCTTGCTCGCGACCGGCACGACGTCACTGAAAGCGCAGGCCCAAGCGCATGCTGCTGAGGCTGCGGCGATCATGCAGGCCGACACCGACTTCGCCCGGGCTGTCGCCGAGCGGGACAAAACCCGCTTCCTGACCTTCCTCGCCGATGCCACGACCTTCAACGGCGGCACTCCTGGCGAAATCCACGGTCGTGACGCGGTCATGAAAGACTGGAGCGATTTCTTCGATCCTGCTGGCCCCACGCTGTCCTGGACGCCGACCAGGGCCGACGTGTTCGGCGCAGGCGACCTGGGTTATTCGACGGGGCGCTCGCTGTTTCGAGCGAAAAACGCTGCCGGGGCGATGGTGGAGCGACGCGGTGAGTACCTGACCGTATGGCGGAAGCAGCCTGATGGCGCCTGGCGGGTGGTGTTCGACACCGGGTCGACCCTGCCCGCCTCCGCCGCGAAGTAACGCGCGACAGCGTCCGCCTGGAGACGGTGGCTACGTCACGGGCGCCCTTGATAGTTCGCGTGCGCCTGCTGGATCTGGCCCGTGATGTCGTGCACGAGGGATTCGGGCGCCGTGACGCGGGCGACGGGCCCGAAACTCAGAATCCAACTCCGAAGCGCGTGGTCCACACAGACGTCGAGCGTGAGCAGCAGACCGCCGTCGGACCGTGTCTCCCAGTGCTGTGATTGGTGCCACTCCCTTGCGCGCACATAGTCCGCAACCCCCGGCTCGAACTCGATGACCACGCGTTCCGGCGGACCCGAGTGCACGCCAAGCGAATGAGGAAACGCGTCGTCGGGCATGTCGTCAGCGGGCGTGAAGCTCTCCTCGAGTAGCGAGATCTCTTCGATCCGCTCGACCGCAAAGGTGCGGACCTCGTCGTACTCGGGCACGTGCGCGAGCAAATACAATCCGCCCTGCGCGTACGCCAACCGATAGGGATGAACGAGATACGTCTTGCTCCTGGCGCTCGAGCGAGAGTGGTAGATGAGCGTCGCTTGTCGATGGTGCAGCGTCGCCTCGAGCGCGCGAGCCACGATCTGCCCCTGCTTGCCGGTCGACCCGTCGAGTCGCCGACGGAGAGGGTCTGGCTTCGAGGCGATCACATGCGGCAACTGGTCGAGGAACTGGCGCATGTGCGGCGTGAGTGACGCCCCGAGCTTGTCGAACGCGCTCTCCAGTTCCGCGCGGAACGGCGTTCCCGCGAGAGACTCGAGCAGCGTCCGGCTGAAATGCAGCGCGCACAACTCTGCCAGCGTCAACCCCGCGAACAGTCCCTTGAACGCCTGGCCGTTCATCATCCACCGTGTGCGGCCATCGTCATGAGAACGATCGTCGTAGATGGGAAAGCCAGCTTCTTCGAGTGCCTGCAGGTCGCGACGAATCGTACGGGTGGTGACCGCGCACAACGTCGCCAGTTCGTCGATGGTGACCCCGGTCAATCGACCGCGCTCGACCTCGCGAAGGATCGTCCACTGACGAATGACCTCCGCATTTCTTCCCATTGCCGAATTGTACTCGCGGGGTTACGGTCTCCTGGCGCGTCTGGGCGGAGGAGCCTGTCGTAGACGACAATGTATGCCGTGTCGTTCGCCTGGCTGTTCCTCGTCGCGTTCGTGGGTGGTGCTCTCAATTCGGTGGCGGGTGGCGGATCGTTTCTCACGCTTCCGGCACTGATATACGTAGGTGTGCCGGCCGTGTCGGCGAACGCCACGTCGACGTTCGCCATGTTGCCCGCATCACTGTCGAGCGCGGTCGCGTACCGTCGCGAAATTGGTCGCGCCTGGGCATGGACACTGCGGCTCGGCGCCATCAGCCTGGCGGGTGGGTTACTCGGCGGCCTGCTGCTGGTTCGGACGTCGGATCAGAGCTTCCTGCGGCTGCTTCCGTGGCTGATGGCGCTGGCGGCGGCGACGTTCACCTTTGGCGGGCAGCTCACGGTGTGGGCGCGTGCGCGTCGCGAGGCAGCGAAGGGGAGTGACGGCGGGAGCGACGGACGGGCTCGGACTGCTGCTGATGAATCGAGCAGGACCGGCGATGTCGGCTCGGTTCGCGTACCGCTCTGGACGCTGCCGCTGCAGCTGCTCATCGCGACCTACGGTGGCTACTTCGGCGGCGGCATGGGCATCATGATGCTCGCGGCCCTGTCGGTGGCAGGCATGACGGACATTCACGAGATGAACGGACTCAAAGCCGTGCTCGCCATCGCCATCAACGGCGTCGCCCTGGTCACCTTTATCGCGAGCGGCGCGATCGCATGGGCACCGGGTCTGGTCATGGTGGTAGGCGGCATCTGCGGCGGCTATCTTGGTGCCGCGACGGCGCGCAAGGTCGCCGGCACACAGATCAAGATCGTCGTGACCGTCATCGCCTGGACGATGACGGCGTACTTCTTCATCCGATAGGTCCTCGCGGTGAACGACGCTTCGAATCGCTGTAGTCAGAGCTCAGGGACATTCACCCCCGAGGAGTTGCCGGTGTTGGCCCGGCTCGAGCAGCTCGACATTCCGTTCGAGCGTTACGAACACCCGCCGATTTCGACCGGCGACGAGGGCCTCGAACACTGGGCAGGCATCGACGCCGTGCACTGCAAGAACCTGTTTCTCAGAAACCAGAAGGGCACACGGCACTACCTGGTCATTCTGTCGGTCGCCAAGCGTGCAGACCTGCGCATGGTGGCCAACCAGGTTGGCGACGGAAAACTGAGCTTTGCGTCCGCCGATCGGCTCCTGCGCTATCTCGGGGTGACGCCAGGGTCGGTCTCGCCCTTCGGCTTGATTCACGACGCCGACCATCACGTGCGAGTGTTTCTCGACCGCGAGCTCAAGAGCGCCTCACGGATTTCGTTTCACCCGAACATCAACACGCGCACGTTGGTCCTGGCCCTCGAGGACTTCGAGCGATACCTTGCGGCCACGTGGAACGTCATCCGGTTCATCGACGTGAGCAAGGACTGACCAGCCGTGAGAGACCTTTCATGAGAGATTGCGTTCATGGTTGAACAGGCCCCCCGAGGCTGGAGGCGCCATTTTCTCTATCGTCGGGAGGTGGTCAGGACCACCTGGAAGTTTCGGCTCCTCGTGGTCCTGGTGCCTTGCCTGGTCGGCTGGACGACACGCGACTGGTGGACACTGGCAACGGCGCAGAGCCTCGTGTGTCACGAACAACTCGCCACGAGCGACGCGCTCCTGGTGGAGAACTTCGATCCCAGCTACCTTCTTTTTGAACGGGCGGCGGCGTTGCAGGCTGCAGGTATCGCCCCAAGAATCCTGACGCCGGTCGTCGCATCGAATGACCCGAACATCCCCAGTCCTGTGTCGAAAGGTATCGCCGAAGTCATGGCTCGCGTGGCGCGGCTTCCAGATGTCGAAGTCATTCCGATTCAAGAGATCGAACCGATTACCCTGAATGCCGCAGAGCAGATTCGCAGACATCTGATGGCCGATGGGCGAATCAAGTCCATCATTGTCGTGGCGCCTGATTTTCGAAGTCGACGCTCGCTACTCGTCTATCGGACTGTGCTCGAGAAGGCGCAGATCAGCGTCGGCTGTGCTCCCGTCTTCGGCGCCACAACTCCCGCGAACTGGACCGATACGTGGCATGGCATGCAGAAAGTCCTCCTGCAGTTTGCCAAGCTTCAGTACTACCGTTTCTACGTCCTTCTCTAAGTTGCCTTCAGCACGGCGTCAGCAATCGCCTCTACGTCGCGTGGGGTGACGCGCATGTGCGTCGGGAGATTGATGAGGTGCTTGATCGACAGTTCGGCACGGGGACATGAGCCCATCTCGTAACCGCCCTGCGCGGGCGACACCGCCTCTTCCAGCACCGAGTCGAACCAGGTCCCAAGGACGACGTGCGGAGCCGTGGTCCGCACGGCGGCAGCCTTGTCCTTCACCCACACTGGGTAGCGCACATAGGCAGGGCCGGCCTTCGCGGGCAGGCGCGACGTAACAACTCCGCCGCGTGCGAGTCGTTCGCGATACTGATCCGCACAGGCTCGCCGGTGAGCCAGATTGCTCTCGAGGCGTCGGAGTTGTTCGAGGGCCAGGGCCGCCTGGCTGTTGCTCAGGCGCCGTTCGTAGTTGGCTGGGCGGATGCCGTTCATCTCGTCGTCTGACGTCGCTCTGGACAGCGGTTGGAACCGACCCGACAACTCGTACATCGCGCGAGAGTAGGGGTGCACATATGGCTCGGTCAGCACGTGGTAGACGGCGAGCTTCAACACGTAACGAAACGTCTCCGAGAAGGACTGCGAGGCGCATTGCGCCTGAAACGCTCGCAGCTTCTTGGCCAAGTCGGGATCATTGGTGGTGACCATCCCGCCCATGGTGCTCGAGATGATCTTGGTTTCTTCCGTACTGAAGAACGCGACGTGCCCGAAGCTGCCCACCTGACGACCGTCCCACGTGGCGCCAAGCGCGTGCACGCAGTCTTCAATCAGCTCCAACCCGTGATGTCGAGTCAGCGCCAACGCCGCGTCCATGTCGACCGGGACACCAAACGTGTGCTGCAGCACGATGGCTTTCGTCCTGGGAGTGATGAGGCGCCCGGCCTGCTCCAGGTCCATGTTGTAGGTGTCCAGTTCGCAGTCGACATAGACCGGACGCGCTCCCGCAAAGCGGATTGCGTTGGGTACCACGACGTGCGTGGGAACCTGCAGCAGTACTTCGTCGCCTTCCCCAATGTTCAAGGCCCGAAGCGCCGCATACAGCCCGACCCGACCGGCGAAAAGGCTATAGGCGTACTTCACGCCGATCTGCCTGGCGAACGCCTCCTCGTAGTCGACGATGGCCGGCCCGCGGAGCAGCTGGCGGGGGCTGGCCAGATAGCGGAGCGCGACCAGGCAGTCGCCGATGGTGCTCGTTCCGCCGAGTAGCGCCACGCGACGGGGCATTTGTAGACCCAGGACAGCCAACGACACACCCTTCCTCAGATTCCGCGCAGCAAGTATTCCAGCCTCGACACAACGGGCCACCTCGCGATGCGGGGAATGACCGTCGTGTACGTCCAACGAAGGACCGGGTTGGACAGATAGTCGTAGGCTCCCGGCGACAGGACAATTCGCCCGCCGAATCCGAGCTTGAAGAGGGCCACGGTCTCCTTGTTGGTGCTCACGGGAACTTGGTCGCGGTCCTGAGACGGCGGCTGGACTTGTTCGGCAGGCGCGTCGTGTTCGCCCTGCTCTTTCTCCACAAGGTCCCGGGCGAGTCGTGGATCAATACCTTCGAAGTCATATTGCTGATAGCCCTGAGCCTTGGCCCATGTAATCGCCGCCCAGTGTAGGACCTCGTTGGGTCGATGGTTTCCATGACGACCCGACCAGGCGGCCCTCCAGACGTACACGCACTTGCCAAACGCGAGAGCAAAGATCGCGGACAGCGGTTCGGTGTTGTACTCCGCGAGAAACAGTTTGACGTGTCCGCGGGAACCCAGAATGCGCCACACGGTCGCGAAGTACTCTTCAGGATGCGCAGAAAACTGCTGGCGCCCGCCGGTCGCCTGCAGCAAACGATGGAAGAGCGGGATGTCGGCTTCGGTTCCTTCGCGGACAACGATGCCCTTGCGCAGTCCGAGCCGCACGTTGTAGCGGGTTCTCATCTTCATCCGCGCGAGCAGTTCATCCTGGCTCGGGCTCAGGTCGAGGACGACCGTGGCGGTCGGCTCCACTTCGCGCGCGCTCGGTTGGAACCCTCGCCGCGGAAGATCGGCGGCCAGCACGCTGTCGTTAGACGGCGGCTGTATCGACAAGTACTGCACCCGGTGCACGCGCGCCAGCCGTAGCAGCTCCTCCATGACCAGCCTGGTGGCCTCGGGGTCGTCCATGACAGCGACCGGCCCACGTGGCACGTAGCCAACGGCACCAATCACGGGCAGCGGGCGCAAGAGCAATTGGGCGCCGGCGACGATACGTCCTCCGCGCGTGGCGACGATGCGGGTCGCTCTCCAGCCGACCGAAGCCTTGACCTGTGCCCACAGGCTGGTCTGCGTGTGATGGCCGCCAGGGGTCTGCGCGAGAAACGCGTCCCACGCAGGATCGTGGATCTCGTCACCGATCTCGAGTCGGCATGCGGTCGCCGCGGTCCGCTGCATCTTCGTTGGTTCTAGACGAAAAACCTGTACAAGTCCGCTCCGGCACGCTCGGTTACCGAGTCTGGCACGAGCCGGTCGACGAATACTCGCGTCATGCCGGCGAGCAGTTCGCGTGCTCGAGACTCGTAGGCAGCGGCGCCGAGCTCGGGAGCATGCCGAAGAAACGAAATCGTTTTCTCGGTCGTGCCGAATTTTCGCTTGAACCTGAGCAACCCCTCCTGGTCCCAGTCCGACAACCCGAAGTCGAACTTCGAGCACCCCAGCGCCTTGCCGTGCCTGATCGATTCCCAGACCATGAGATCGTTCGGTCGATGGGCGAGGTCGGCAGACGAAGACGCATTGAACTTGTAGTAGAGCGTGTCCTTCCATCGGAGGAGCATGACGCCGCCGACCACCCGTTCGTCGTGGGTTGCGAGTAGCAGGTAGCCGTCTCCCCGCTGGACGAAATGCCGCCAGATGTTCTCGAAGAAGGCAAACGGCTGGGCCAACATGCCGTACTTGTACTTACGGACCGCCAGGTGCATCTCGAAAAATGTGCGGAGGTCGCGAACGTCGCTCGCCCATCGCAGGGTGATTCCGTTTCGTTGCGAGTGCCTGATGGCTCTCTGCGGCGCAGAGTCCAAGCCACCCCACAAGACGTCGAGACCAGGCGCAAGGTCGAGCCCGTGCCACTTGGCACGCTTGGACGCGGAGAAGCGTGGGTCGGACAGGGGCACATCACAGTGCAGGCACCGCACCACCATGGGATCGCCAGAGGCGAGCAGTGTCTCGGTCAGACTCCGCCACGAGTCCAGATCTGCGACCAGCGGATCACAGTAATCAGAGAACGGCAGCGTCACCGTCCGGTTGCCAAACATGTCCGCAATGCTGCAGAACGGTATCCCTGCCTTCGGATCACCGTTGTCGTCGAGCAGCACGTGTGCCGCGGGGATCCAATCGTAGGTGTCCGCCAGTACAGACAGCCAGGCCGGCGAGTGAAACACGTCGCTCGGCCTACGTTCGACGAGGGCGGCCCATCTGGGGTGAGTTCGGGGATCGATACGCTGGACCACCTGTGCCTCGACGAATGCAGTCGACGACGAATCCCGCGACGCGGCGCGTCGGGAGTTCGCCAATCATAGTTGATAAATTCTCATCTCCTCGCGCACGCGTGGCCCCGATCGCTCGTGGGATTTTCCACCCGCCACCGCCAAAGGATCTAGGTGCATGCCAATGCACGCAACGACGCTGAAGCGATCGTCGGCTCCAACGCGCCCGAACCCATGTTGAAGTGAGAGATATCTTCGCGCCACCTGGGCTCATTGACGGCAAGGCATTCCAACAGATAGCGTGCTGTCCGCGCGCAGAGGGCTGCGCTCACCAATACCGGCGCAGGGCAGAGGAGTGGAGGAGTAGGGCGTGTGCGGCATCGTTGGAATCGTAGATCTCACGGCTCCGCCTGAAGACATCCTTCAGCGACTTGACGGGATGGCCAATGTCATCCTGCATCGCGGCCCCGACGACAAGGGACTCATGGCCGATCACGGCTGTGGGCTCGGAATGCGTCGTCTGAGCATTATCGACGTCGCCGGAGGACAACAGCCCATCGCCAACGAAACCGGCGATGTTCACGTGGTGTGTAATGGCGAGATTTACAACTTTCCCGAACTGCGTCGCGATCTAACCAGCCGCGGGCATCACTTTCACTCCGGGTCTGACGTCGAGGTGATCGTGCACCTCTATGAAGAACACGGAGAGCACTGCGTGCAGTTCCTGCGCGGCATGTTCGCCCTCGCACTGTGGGACAGTCGGAAGCGTCGACTCCTCATCGCCCGTGATCGGCTCGGCAAGAAGCCTCTGTTCTACGCGCAGCGCGGCGACAGGTTCTGGTTCGGCTCAGAGATGAAGTCGCTGCTGGTCGACGAACCCAGTTTGCGGGAGGCCAATTACCGGGTGCTCGGATCGTTCTTTCAGTTCGGCTATATCTCCGAGCCCTCAACGATCTACGCGCATATTCAACGACTGCCGGCCGGGCACTTCGGAGTCCTCGAGGATGGTCGGTTTCGCTCCGCTCCCTATTGGACGCTGCGCTTCGAGGCAGACGAAGGACCGAGCGAGGAGGAGTGGATCGAGCGGCTCGACGCGAAGCTGGCGGAAGTCGTCCGCATTCGCCTCCAAAGCGAGGTTCCGCTCGGTGTCTTTCTGAGTGGTGGCCTTGATTCCAGTACGGTTCTCGCCTACGCGGCGCGCGCCGGGTTGAAGCCGCTCAAGACGTTCACGATAGGGTTTGATCGCCCGGAATGGGATGAATCAGAGGACGCGCAGCGCATCGCCAATCACTTTCAATCGGACCACCACATCCTTCGCATTTGCGAATCCGACCTCAGCAATGCCTTTGCTTCGACGCTCGATGCGATCGTCCGTCACTGTGATGAACCGTTTGGCGACGCGTCAGCGATCCCGACATTTCATCTCTCTCGGCTGGCGAGGGAGCACGTCACCGTCATCCTCAGTGGAGACGGCGGAGACGAACTGTTCGCCGGGTATTCGTCTTACCGCGGCGCGCTCTTTGCCGAGAGATACAGGCGACTTCTGCCGCACGTGATCGGCCGACATGTCCTGCCGGCGCTGGCGCAGGCAGGTTCCCGGCTACTACGTGGCCGCAGGCGCTTCCAGGCTCAGCGCGTCGCCAAAGTGCTGCGTGACAGCGCCTTGCCGATCGCCGAGGCTTACCGAGACAAGACGTCGACGTGGAGCGTCGCGGCGCTACAGAGCCTCTTCACGGACGATCTTCTGCACTCGGTCGACTATCTCGGCGATCAGTACATGCCTGACCACTTGTGGGGCATCCTCCACAGCAACCGTGACCTGGTCAGTCGGCTCACCGAAATCGACATCCGGTCGTACATGCTTGACGACATCCTGGTCAAAGTCGACCGCATGAGCATGGCGCATTCGCTGGAGGTGCGGTGTCCGCTCCTCGACCACGAGCTCGTCGAACTGGCAGCGACCATGCCGACGCGGATGAAAATACGTGACGGTCGCGGGAAGTACGTTCTTCGTCGGGTCCTCGCAAAGGCCTTGCCGGCTCGCTCCCTTGTAAAACGGAAGCAAGGTTTCAGCGTGCCCCTCCGCGACTGGTTCCGCGGTCCATTGCGCGACCTGGTGCATGACACCCTGACGTCCGCGGACGCGCTTCCGCCGGAGCTCTTCTCGATGCCCGCCGTACGTCGCACTCTCGACGAACATCAGCGTGGCGTCGTTGATCACGGCAATCGCATCTGGCTCTTGCTCACCTTTGCAGCATGGCACGGTCGATATCAGGCAGGTGCGCCGGCGTCACTGCGGAGAGATGTACCGATCGAGGCGCGTCACGGTGGCTGACGTGGAGTCCTACGTCCCAGCCGCGGTGAGACTGCACGAGTATCTCGTCGACGCGCACTGGCGTGACGATGGGCTGTGTGGTCCTGACCCTGGTATTCGATTCAACTATCGAATTGGCCGCTTTCTCAAGAGTTACCTGCGCGGTCTGCAGTGGAAGGACGACCTCTACTATCTCCAGGGCCAGGGTTACTGGGTCCTTGCGAACTGGGAGCTCTTCGACCGAACGGGCAGCGTGGCATATGCCCAGCTCGCCACCGCTTGCTCTCACAGCATCGTCCGCAGTCAATGTGACGATGGCGGATGGATGTATCCAAACCGTGAGTGGGAGGGCCGGGTCGCGACGGTGGAGGGTATCTGGGCGTCGATGGCTCTCATGGAAAGCTATCGTCGTACGGGCGATGAACGGCTGATCGAAACCGTCCGCAGGTGGCACAAGTACCTGGTGCAGACCATCGGCTTTCAACGATTCGGCAGTGAATGGGCCATCAACTATTTCGCCCACAAAACAGGCCCACCCGTTCCCAATAATTCCGCAGACGCCCTGCGCTTTCTGTCGATGCTGGCGCATGTGACCGGCGAGGAGGGCGTTCTCGAACCCTGTAAAGGCTTGACGTTCTTCTTGCGGCGCGCGCAGAAGCCTACCGGCGAATTCCCATACCTGGCCTCACCGCGAGAGGACGCGCCAGCACCGCAGCCGCATTTTCAGTGCTATCAATACAATGCCTTCATGTGCGACGGCATGATGCGCTATTTCGAACTTACTGGCGACTCCTCGATCATGCCCATGATCACGAAGGTGTTAGGGTTTGTGTCCCAGGGAGTCAGGCAAGACGGCGCGGTAGATTACGCGTGCGGTGTAGGCTATCGACACGTGACTTACCATGCTGCCGTGGTGGCTGCCACGTTTGCCCGGGCCGGGCAACTCGGAGTCCGCGGCTACGAAGACGCGGCCAATCGTGTCTTTGGGTTTGTGCTCTCGAGGCAGCGCGGCGACGGAAGTTTCGTCTATTCCACCGGAGACTACCGGATTCTCAGCGACCGGCGGTCCTATCCGCGCTATCTGGCGATGATGATGTATCACTTGCTCCAGCCCGGCTCCAAAGGACTGAGCGGAGCGATCACCCACGGCGATCCAGCACAGTCTCGTAAATCGCCTTGACCCGGCGAGCCACGCTTGTCAGATCCAGCTCCTTGCTTTGCAGCGCTGCGCGACCGGTGGTGCGTTGGCCGCAAGCGAGGACTTCGCTCAGCGCGCGGCCGAGGAGTTCGGCGTCCCGAGGGCACAGCGCGCAGCCGTGCACGCCGGCCAGCATTTCGGAAACGTCGCCGACCTCCACGGACACAACCGGAAGGTTGCACGCCATCGCCTCCTTGACCACGTTGGGCGATCCTTCCAGCAAGGACGTCATCAACATCGCGTCGCACGCGTTCATGTAAAGCGGCACATGGAGGGGTGAAATTCCTCGAAGGGTTCTCAGTTCGATCGGCTTGCGCATTCGAGGAGCGGCGCGCGCGGCGGCGGCACTGGCCAGCGCGTGACCCTTGCGCGGCACCGCCGGATTGCCAGGGAACAGGACGTAGTGCTTGTCGTCCGTCCACCCAAGCATGAGCCGAGCCTCGGCGGGTTCCATGGGCGTGAAGCTCTGAAGGTCGACACCGTTGGGGACGACATGCGCGTTGACTGGAGCCACGATCCGGGCCATCTCCTGCGACTTGACAATCACCGCGTCCACGATGCGCGCCAGGCGACGATTTGCCTGGACGACCAGCCTGCTGGGCACCGTCGTTCGCCCGTCCGTATCGGGCGTGCCGAGCAGGTCGTCTCCCATGAATGACACCACGACGGGCTTTGCGAGTTGCACGCGCGCGAGCCAGCCGCAGTACCCGTAGTGCGCATGAACCAGGTCCACTCGAGCGGCCCGCTCCCAGACGCCGGGCACGGCGTGGAGGTACTTGAGTCGCCGTGCCCCCCTGACTTCCACGACATCGACGTCGATGCCGACTTCGCGCATGGATGCGATTTGGCGGGCGACGGGGGCCATCGTGCCTGGCTGAGTGGCGGATGGCAGCTGACTGGTCACCATCAGAACGCGCATGGACTCCGCTACTCCATTCTCCGTCGCGGGCCTGACCGTGATGCGATGGCGGCCTGATACACCGCGAGTGTCTGGCGGGCGACCACAGCCGGCGAACACTCGCGGACCAGCTTCTCCTTGCCTGCCTGGCCCATTCGGATTCGTGCGTCTCGGTCTCTCAGCAACTGCTTGATGGCGTCCGCCAGGCCGTCTACATCGCGAGGCTCGACCAGGAGACCCGTCACACCATGTTCCACCATATCCGGCAGGCCACCGACCCGAGTGGCGACGACCGGTTTGGCGTGTGCATAAGCGATTGGGACGACAGCGCTTTGGGTTGCCTCGACGTATGGCAGGACGACAGCGCTGGCTCTCGAGAACAGCGTCGCTCGATCCTGGTCGGTAATCCAACCCTCGTTAACCTCGAACCGCTCGGGGTGTGTCATCAGTCGGCGATATCGCTGCAAGTCCTCTCCGCGGCCCGCAATCACGAACGTGACGTCCGGAAATTCAGACGTCACTTGCGGCTCAGCGCGTATCAGGAACTCCAAACCCTTGTATTCCCAGATGCGGCCAAAGAAGAGAATCGTCCGATCATCGTCGGCGATCAATTCGGGTCGATCTCCCGGCTCTCCGAGCGCCACGAGTGGGATCAAGTGGACGTCCGAGCGCGCGAAACCAAGCTCGTTGACCACCGTCTCGATCAAGCTGCGGCCATGCACGATGACGTGATCAGCGCGACGGAAGCCAAAATCCATGATCCATTGCGGCGTATGTCCTGATTCGCTGTCCCCCAAGTGCTGACGAGGATCGTGAATGGTGATCACCAACGGAAACCGGCTGAGCAGCGGCATGGCCAAATTGAAATACATGTGGCCATTCTGGAAATGCACAACATCCGGACGGAATCTCTGGATGGCTCGAACAACACCCAGTGCCGTCCTGACCTGGCTGGCCGGCTGTCGCAATCGCGGCTTGTAAAACGGTTCAAAACGCACGCGCGGATTGAGGAGCGGCACATAGTCCGTGGTGATCTTCTCGGGCAGCAGGAGCAGGACCTCACCCGCCTCGGTCAACTCGTTGACATGGCGAATGCAGTACTCCGGGAAATCGTACGAAACAAAACAGATTCTCAAACTCGTGCTGTCCCTACTGCGCAATCCACCAGTGGTCCACGAAAGGTTGAAATTGTGCGCCGCTACTGGGCAGGCGGCGTCACGGTGGCGACCTGCCCGTGGGGATGGCCCGTAAGACGGCGATAGCTCTCGAGCAGATGATGAGCGGAGTGAGACCACGCGAGCACCGTTTCCACCCGCTCACGGCCCACACGTCCCATTTCCTGACGTCGGAGGGGGTCGTCCATGAGCGCGGCCAGCGCGTGCGCGAACGCCAGTTCGTCGTTCGGCGTCACGTACACCGCCGCCTCGCCTGCGGTCCGGCGATGCTCGGGCAAGTCAAACGCCACCGTCGGTTTGCCGAGCGCCATGTACTCCATGATCTTCAGCATCGTCGAGCGATCGTTGAAGGGGTTCGACGGGTCCGGGTCTACACAAATATCAGCAGTGGAGAGGTAGCGAATCAGGTCCGCATCTGGAATCAACCCGGCCGGGCCTGTGAACAAGATGTGCGAGTCCAGACCCAGCTGCGAGGTGAGAGACATGAGGTCCTGGAGTGCGTCGCCCCTGCCGATGATGATGCAGTACCAGTCGGTGCGATGTAGGTCCACCTCGAGGTGTTTGAGGGCTCGGAGGAAGTAATCGACACCGTCCTGGACGCCCAGCGTTCCCACGTACGCGAACACAATTGAGGCCTTCGCCCGAAGCGCCTGATCGGGTTCGACCGGCACCAGCCGCTTCAGGTCAGGGCCGTTCCGAACCACGGTAATCCGATCCGCTGGCAACGCCGAGCGCTGCATCTCCATCGCACGATACGACTCGTTCGTGGCGATGACGCTGTGGGCCAGTCGGCACGACATGCGCTCGCATAGAACCAGGAGGCGGACGAGCAAGGGGCGCGCGCGAGCGCCGAACTTGGCTGTGTACATTTCTGGCGCGAGATCGTGATGGTCGAACACGAACTTCTTGCCGAAGAGCCGGAACATCCCGCCGATGACAAAAAAGACATCCGGTGGGTTGTGTGCGTGCACGACGTCGACGCCGCGGCTCAGCCAGACGCCCAGGCTGAGCACCCACACTGCCAGGAGCGAGTAGCCGTACTCCCAGACGTAACCGAGCGCTCCCGGGACCGGGCGTGGTGGGGGATACCGACGCACCTCCACGTTCCCGACGCGCTCACGCCAGGGTTGTCGAGGACTCGCCGGCGCGATGACGCTGACTTCGTAGCCTGCGGCCGCGAGCGTTTCGGCTTCGTTCCGAACGCGCGGGTCCTGCGGATACGGATTGTTCTCGAGCAACATCAGGACGCGGTAACCGATCGACGCCATGTTCCCCCGCGACTTCGCTCGATCTTATCGACCGGACCCGCCGGGTCCGGAGTTGGTTGGGCCCACCGACTTCGCGACTGCTGGCCCGCGCATCGGAGCCTTCGGCCTCATCGGCGGACCTGCGCCGGAGCAGGCGCGAGATACTCGTACGCGCCGATGTCGAATCCAGCGCCCTGGGGCCTTGGCGTGCCCTCGCGATCCGTGAACACGAACTGCCGAAGCCCCGCGGCAATCTCGACGGAGACACCGGGAATCGTTGTCGGATCGAGCCCCCGGTCAATAGCTGGACTCGCGGCTCGAAGTGCCAGACCATCGCCGAGGCGAGCGGGCTCCACCGCGGTCCGATACTGACCATCTCGGGTGGGATGAAGGACGGGAGGCCCGACAAGCAACGGGTCCGCCACGATGAACTCGGACGAGAAAGGAGACCTGAAGCCAAGAGCACCGCCGTACACGATGTTCCTGTAGTACGTGATGTTCTGATTCGTGTTGAGCTGCATGAACGGCTGTCGATTGTTCCACGAATAGGCGATGTTGTTCAGGAAGTAGCTATCCCTGGATTTGTTCGTCACGATCTCGCCGTCCGTTTGCGCCATATCGAGAGCGTTCGAGTAGCAGGTATTGTTGACCACCCAGATGTGCGTTACCACGAAGGTGTTAATGCACCGCCCGCCATTCTGGTAGACGACATTGTTGGCAATCAGCGCGGGCGGTGTGTTGGCAGAGCGCGCATCGTATGTGCGGTTCGAAAGATCCATGATGATGCCGTTGCCATCAGTCTTGTAGCTGGACGCATCGAACGTTCCGGCGATGACATTATTCAGGACGAGATTATGAAAGCCTAGATAGCCGCCATACCATTGGTTGCTGTTGAACGAGATGCCGCTCGACCAGCCCTGGTTGTACCCGTTCAGAAAGACCATGTTCGAATCCGCCGTGAGGTAATCGCAGAGCACCGACCCGATTCCTCCAGCACTCATGTTGTTGATCTGATTGCCGACGAAGCGGAGGTGGTGAGTATTGTTGCATTTGAAGCCATAGGCTGCGCTGTTCTGACCATTCAGCGTCAGGTCGCGCATTTCGATGTAGTTCTGACCAGTCCACGGTAGACGGCCAAAGAACCCAATGAGATCAGTCGACGATCCTCCCCCGGTCCAGACGATCTCGGCGGGCGAATCCCCGTAGGCCTTGTAGACGATCCAGGCTTTCTCGGTGCCGCCTCTCGCAGGATAGAAAGTGCTCGAGATGTTGTACGTGCCGCCCTTGAGACAGATGGTGCTGCCTGGCTGACTCACCGCGGAAGCGCCGTTCAGCGTCTTGGGTGCGCTCGGCGATTTTCCCGAATTGGTGTCACGTCCGTCGGCCGCGGCGTAAAGAGTGCAATCGCGTGCTACTTGCGCCCGGGCAATCTGAGTTGACTCGAGGATTAGTCCACACAAGGCGGACACCAGCGCAAGAACTCTCAGCTGCTTCATCATGCTCCTCCCGTCGCTCCCATGCCCGCTCGCGTCATCACCGTCCGCATCACCCTGCCCATCGCGGTCCAGCACTGGCCACCGGCACAACGGCGGCCTCGTTTCTGGCTCGCATAGTGGTTGGAGAGGCATCCATGAAGAGGCGAAACCACAATTCGAGGTTCAACAAAGCCCAAAGGTAGGCGCCGTGGTCAGCGGCTCCGGACTCGTTCTCGACGATCAGACGTTCAACGAACGATGGGTCGAATAGCGCGCGGCGACGAATCGCAGTGGGTGACAGAGTGTCTCGAAGAAACGTGCGAGCGCCAGTTCGAAACCAGACCGAGAGCGGAATCGGGAACCCTTTCTTCTTTCGATTGATGATGGTCGCGGGCAACAGCTCTCGGCCGACCCGTTTCAGGAGGTACTTCCTCGTCAGCCCTCGCAGCTTGACGCGAGAGGGCAACGACGCCGCGAACTCCACCAGTTTGTGATCGAGAAGGGGGACCCTGGCCTCGAGCGAAACGGCCATGCTCGTCTTGTCGCCGCGGGCGAGCAGATCGTCAGGTAACCACAGCTTGGTGTCCACGTACAGCATCCGACTGAGTCGATCGGTGGAATCGGCGTGAGCCAGGCACGATGCGAAGGCCTCGGACGGCGATGAGCCGTTCATGGCGGCCCGCGCCTCTGGCAACAGCAGGGCCTGTTTCTGCTCAGGGTTGAAGAGCGGAAACCAGTTGACGAGTCTGCCGATCTCGTCCGGCTGAGACAGGGCGTACAAGGCGAGTCTTTGTCGGCGAAGGCCAGGAAGGCGCTGGCTGATCGACCGGAGAAGATTGCGTGCGCTGGCCGGCATACGCTGGAACAGGGGCGCAAGTCGGTCTCCCGCGTGACGCGCGTAACCCGCAAACAGCTCGTCCCCGCCCTCGCCAGTCAGGACCATCTTGACGTGTCGAGACGCTAACTCCGCGACCAGGAAGTTGGCGAGACAGGCCTCGTCCGCGATGGGCTGATCGAGATGCCAGACCACCTGTTCCGAGCGTTCGACCAGATCCGTGGCTCCAAGAATCACCTCGTGGTGGTCGGTCGCACAGTGGTCGGCCACCTGCCTGGCGTAAGGCAGTTCACTGTAGTCTGCGCCGTCGCCGACGAACCCGACCGAGAACGTCTTCACGGGCTCGGACAGTATCTGGCTCATGAGCGCGACGACCGTACTCGAGTCGAGACCTCCGCTGAGAAACGCCCCAAACGGCACATCGCTCACCAGGTGGAGTCTTACAGACTCGCGAAGAAGCCCGGCAAGCTCTTCGGCATACGCCTCGTCGGATGCCGGTGGCCGCTGGCCCGCGGCGAACGAGAGGTCCCAGTACCGGCGTATGGTTACGCCAGTTGCCCCGCATGTCAGCAGATGTCCAGGCTGCAGTGCAGCAATCCCCTCGAACATTGTCTCGGGAGCGGGCACGTACTTCAGCGATAGGAAATCGCCGATGGCCGGCATGTGGGGCCGTGCCGCCACTGCGGGGTGCTGGAGAAGCGCCTTGATTTCGGATCCGAACACGAGGCGCCCCGCGCTCTCGGCGTAGTACAGCGGCTTGATGCCGAGACGATCTCGAGCGACCAGGAGTCGGTGCTTTCGTCGATCCCAGATCGCAAACGCGAACATGCCCCGAAGTTCGTGGACGCAGTCATCACCGAGTTCCTCATACAGATGCACGAGTACTTCGGTATCGCTGGACGTTGCAAATCGATGTCCCCCGAGGCGGAGGCGGTTGGTGAGCTCACGGTAGTTGTAGATCTCACCGTTGAGAATGCACACGACCATCCGATCCTCGCTGAAGATCGGTTGGCTACCACCGGCCAGGTCAATGATGCTCAGGCGACGCATGCCGAGCGCCACGTCAGACTCACAATAAGTGCCCTCGTCGTCGGGGCCTCGATGGTGGATGACCTGAAGCATGTCGCCGAGGGCGTGCTCATCCGCGAGATGACCGCTGGCGAACTCAAAGATTCCGCAGATTCCGCACATGATCGTTGTCAGATGGCCTGGAAGTGGTCATGCACGCTCGGAGGCGCCGGCGGCGCTCCGTGGAGTCGGCGATTGTTCCGGGAGCGCGAGCGACAAGGGAAGGCTGCCGAAACGCGGCTCGAGGGACGGTTCACCAGTCAGCAGGTGTTGGTAGAGTGACTTCAAGCGCCGCGGGCCTCCCGCCGCCACGCTTGCCATCAGGAGCATCGCGCCGATGTAGATCCCGGCGCCGATCAGGATCCTGAGAAACAGCTGATCTCGAGATGTCGCGAGCAGAGAAGCAGCAAGGCAGGCACCGGCCACAGCAGGCATCCATGCCAGCCGGTGCAGTCTGATGCCGGGTAGCAGGCGCGCCGTCGTCCTGTAGTGCAGCAGGAATTCCACAACGCGCGTGAGCAAGACGGTGGCGGCCGCGCCGAGCAGGCCGAACTGGCTGACCAGGACGACACCCAGGAGCAGGTTCACGACGCAGTCGATCGCGACGATCCGGAAGGTACTGCCCTCATGTCTGATCGCGACGAGCACCTGGCCGAATACATTGGTCAAGGGCAGGAGGAGCAGCATCCACGTCATGATTCGAAGTGGAGCGGCGGCACCCACGAACTCCGGGCGCCGGTAGGCCAGCAGGAGTCCTGCGTCTGCCAAGGCGAATACTCCAACCACCGCGGGCACGGCCAGCACGATGAGGCCGGTTAGGAGGCCTCCGGCGAGTCGCTTCAGCGCGACCTCACTGGCTGCGCCTCGCCGACACATGACGGGGAACACACTGAGCACGACGTTTTGAAACACCAACGCGATGGGGACGATCAATTGACTCGCCGAGCTGAAGAGTCCGACCTGTTGCTCGTTGGTGAACATCGACAGAAAGACAACGGTGCTACTGCTCATGACCGCCACGAGCGCGTCGATGCCGAGAAACGTCGACCCCGACCGAACGAGTCTGGAGGCGAACTCGAGGGACGGACGGATCGTCGGACGAACGATGTGGCGGCACAGGATCCACAGCTCGACGGCGAGAATCGCCGCCTGCGCGGCCATGAGCACGATGATGAGCGCACTCAGGCCGTACCCGCGCGAGAGGACGAGTCCGCCAACGGCGACCTTGAGCAACTGAATCGGCAGTTGTGCGAACGTCGACAAGTGCATCCGCTCCCAGGCTTGAAAGACGGCATCGCACACTGTCGTCAGCGCGTACGCCGGGAGGCTCAGACCGACGAGCAGGATCACGGCCGACGTCTCAGCGGTGTACCCGGCAATCTTGACGAAGGCGGCCAGCACGGCGATGCAAACCAGCGATGCTCCAAGGACGACGACGGCACCGTTCACGACATACTCGCCAGTCTGGCTGCGGTCTCTGGCGACCTCTCGCGTGACCAACGTTCTCAAGCCAGCGACGGCAAAGACCTGGAAGGTATACAAGAGCGTCAGCGCCAGGGCCATCTGCCCGAACTCCGAGGCTCCGCGGTACCGGCCGATCAGGGCGTACAGCACAAAGGTTGCCGCACGATTCGCCGAGTCAACGCCAAGAAGCGAGAGCGCATTCGTGGCATAGCGAGTCCACGGTGGGGAAGCCGTCTGTGCGCCCACCGCGGCGTGCGGGGCTGGTGTCGCGGCGCTCACGACGGATCGACTCCTGCGTGTGCCAGCTCACGAACCGGCTGCATCTGATGCGCACCAGTCCGCGTGTTGGCGTAGATGACGCTGACCAGTGCGGCGAGCAGCCAGAGCAACTCGACCTGCGAACGGTCCGAGAACAGGTCGACCTGCAGGTGAACGACGTGTCCCAGGAGTGCGGCGGTGATGCCGAGCGCAATGGGCGACAGCCACGGGTCTCGAGCCCTCCAACCCCTCCAGCCCATACGAATCGTCGCCACCAGAAACCAGACAAAGGTGATGAGTCCTCCTGGACCGGTCTCCGCCCAGACCAGCAGGAACTTGTTATGCACGGTAAAGGCGAAGTCGCCCCAGTCGCCATACACGGCTTCGTAGTCCTTCATCGCCGTGCTGTAGTTGTTCGGACCCACACCCATCAGTGGGTGATCGCGAACGATCTTCATCGCCGTGCGCATCAAAGGCAGCCGACTCCGCGCCGAGCTGTTGTCGTCGCTCATGAGTCGCGCGGCAATCGTACCTTCCGAAAATGCCAGCACCGCTGCAGCCAGGCCGAGCGCCGCGAGAGGAGCGAGGAGAGGCCGACGCGTATACCGATACGATGCGAACCAGAACACCGTCAGAGAGAGGGCGACGGCAATCCAGCCGCCGCGCGACAGCGTGGTAACGAGGGCATTCGCCGCAAGCGCCGCGCAGACGATCGCCGCGGCTTTCAAGCTGGGTCGGGCAGGTGTGAGTAAGAGCGCGATCGCGGGTGCGATCAGCAGACTCAGGTACGTCGCGGCGCCATTGGGCGACCCGACGGTGCCGCCAACGCGTGCCGTGCCCACGGCATCGACGCGGATACGGCGGCCAAGGACAAGCACGGTGTCTCCGACATAGGCTCCATACAGCATCGCCAGGCTCTCGAGCGCCAGGGCAACGAGCGTGACTTTCATCAGGAACCGCAGGTCGTCGGCGGACACGAACGTGACGACATAGCGGTATAGAAGAAAGACCTGCGTCAGCAGGAAGAGCTCGCGAAGCGCGAGCGCGACGTCGGTCGCAAGCACTGTCGAGAGCGTCGCGAATCCGAGATAAGCCGCAAGAGGCCAGCCGGCGAGACCGGCGGCGGAAGCCGGTCTCCGGTCCGGCAACGCGACGACCACCATGGCCCATCGCACGTAGAGCAACAGCAACGCGACGGTGGTCACCGAGACGTTGAAGCCGCCCAACGATCCGAGCGTCTCGACATCGGCGCGATACAGGAGGTTGTTCTCGAACCGAAAAGGAATATCCAGCACCACCACTGCCAGCAGCAGACGGTGCATGGACGGCCTGGTCAGGCCGGCCAGGGCCCCCGCCAACGCCAACAGCGGCCACGCAAGCGCGCCGCTACAGATCCGCCGGAATGTCGATGTCCGGGTGACCCGACTGTGTCCCGTCGCGGCTGACCCTCGCACCACGACGGACACAGATGCTCCGCGGGGCGGAAAGGTTCGATTCTGGCTTTGTGCAGAGCTATCAGCCACCTGGGGATCTCACTCACGTCACATCAAGCGGATCGGCCTTGCTGACCGGCGCCACGGCGGCGCTTGTGGGGCCAAGGCTACCTCCCAACGGCTGCCGCCACGTAATCCACAGTTCCGGGCGACAGCTCGGCGTACATGGGGAGCGACAAGATGCGTTTGGCCGCACGCTCGGTGACCGGGAAATCTCCGGGGCCGTAGCCGAGTCCGCGATACGCCGTCTGCAGATGCACCGGAATCGGGTAGTGAACGCCAGTCGAAATGCCGAGCGATGCGAGATGGCGCTGGAGAGCGTCGCGATCCTCAACTTCGATCACGAAGAGATGCCACACATGTTCGACCTGTGCGCTCGCCACGGGACACTCGACCCCAGAGCCCGCGAGTCGGTGCCGATATGCCTCTGCACAATCTCGCCGCGCCGCATTCCACGCGTCGAGATGGCGCAGCTTCACCCGCAACACCGCCGCCTGTATGGTGTCGAGGCGGCGATTGAATCCGATCGAGGTGTGGTGGTACTTCTCCTGCTGACCGTAGTTTCGAAGCTGCTGTACCGACTCGGCGATTGACGGATCGTTCGTGACAACAATGCCGCCGTCTCCATAGGCCCCGAGGTTCTTTCCTGGGTAGAAGCTGAACGCCGCGGCGTGCCCGATGGTGCCGACCCGCCTCCCTTTGTAGCGCGCGCCGTGCGCCTGGCACGCGTCTTCCACCACGACGAGGCCGTGTTCTTTCGCGATCGCCATGATGGGATCCATGTCGGCAGGCTGCCCGTACAGGTGAACGGGAACGATGGCCTTTGTGCGTGGGGTGATGGCCTCCCGCAGCCGATCGATATCGATGTTGTAGGTCGTGGAGTCGACGTCCACCAGCTTCGGCGTGGCGCCTGCGCACGACACAGCCAGAGCCGTTGCGATGAACGTATTCGCGGGAAGGATCACCTCGTCGGCTTCGCCCGCGCCGACGCCGCAGGCACGAAGCGCGAGCTCCAGAGCGGAGGTTCCGGAGTCGACAGCGACGGCGCACGAGGCACCACAATACGCGGCGAACTCTTCCTCGAACGCCCGCACGTCGCGACCAAGGATGAAGTCGGTGTTATCAAGGACGCGATGAATCGCCTCGTCCACATCACTGCGGATGCCCGCATATTGGGCGGCGAGATCGACAAATGGGATGATCGTGCGAACTGCGGTGTTCTCGACCTTCAATGCTGTGTCCTCTCGTGACCGTCTTGTATCGTCGCTATTGCCGAAGACTGCGAACCAGCGCCGGACTTGTGGGAGGCACTGCAGGGATCCCTGCACCGTTCCCGGCGCCGATGATCTCGTTGCGGCCATCGCCGTTCGAGACCACGCGAGGCCACGACGCATCCGGAGCGAGGCGGCTGCGTCGATCGACGGTTCGGAGACGAAGACCGAGCCGCCGTTCGACAGGCGGGTGAGATGCGGCACGGTTGACACCGACAAGCTGGCGCCGCTCAGGATGACGACGACGCGGAATCGCCCTGCGCTCGACACGAACGGGCGCTCCCTGGAGCGCGATGGATCGATGGATGGCTTCGAGCGCGTTGACCACATACTGGCCTTCGCGCGCTCCGGTCAGCGGCGGATGCGGTTGCGTGACACACTCCAGAAAGTGGCGACACTGACTCTTGAGGGGCTCGGCCGGCTGAAGATGAGGGCTGAGGATATCGCCGTCCCTGATGTAGAGCTGTAGGTCACCAAAGGCGGGCGGCTCGGTCGCCGCCACGCGCACACCTTTCTCGAACACGCGCACCTGTTCGAGACCATTCATGTCATCGAAGACGATCCGTCGCTCGCTGCCCACGACCACGACTTCGCGCGTCTTGTGGGGATCGGCCCAGCTCACATGAATGTGGCCGACGACGTTGTCCCGGTAGCCGAGAGACACGAACCCGACATCCTCACGGCAATTGCGGAGGACTTTGACGCCGACGGCGCTGACCCACTCCGGTGGTCCGCCCACCAGGTAGTTGAAGATGGAGATGTCGTGTGAGGCGAGGTCCCAGAGGGCATTCACGTCCTGACGGATCGGACCAAGATTCGTCCGGCGCGCGTACAGGTAGTAAATCTGGTCCGCGCCTTCGTCCAGGTACTCTTTGACCTTCCTGATTCCGCTGTTGTAGACGAACGTGTGTCCCACCATCAGCACGAGAGACTTGGCGTCGGCGAGCACGCCAAGCGCGGCGGCGTCCGATGATTCGGTGGTCAGCGGCTTCTCCACCAGAACATGCTTGCCCGCGTTGAGACACGCTCGGGTCACCTCGAAGTGTGTGGTCGCCGCGGTCGCCACGACGACCACGTCGACGCCGTCCATCGCGAGAGCCTCCTCCAGATGCGGCGTCACCGCGAGACCAGGGAAACGACGCCCAACCTCCTGGAGCCGCTCGATTCGCTGATCGCAGGCCGCCACCAGCGTCGCTCCCGGCAGCTCATTGAACACGCGAAGATAGTTCGCGCCCCAGTAGCCACAGCCCACCACTGCCACTCCGACAGGGTTACTCATGTCGCAATCCTTCCCATGGGTCATCGCCTCTGTCGTCACACGGCACCCCGGCCGGAGACGACGGCCGGAATGGTTGCAAGCAAGAGCCTCAGATCGAGCCAGAGAGACTGTGTCCGGACATATTCGATGTCCATGCGGACCATGTCGTCGAAGGTGACGACTCCGCGGCCAGCGACCTGCCACAGGCCGGTAATTCCCGGAAGCGCCGCCAGGCGCTCGCGCTGCCAATCCACATACGCAGCGACCTCATAGGGGGGAACCGGCCGAGGACCGACCAGGCTCATCTCGCCGCGCAACACGTTGAACAACTGAGGCAATTCGTCGAGGCTCGTGCGACGCAGCACTCTCCCGACCCGCGTCACTCGTGGATCGTTTTCGAGCTTGGCCGAACCCGACGGATTCAGTCGTCCTTGTACGAACTGCAGCACTTGCGCGCGATGCAGCGCCTGATCAGCATCGTCGACCATCGAGCGAAACTTGATCATGGGGAAGTGGGCTACCGCCCAGACTGGCCGGCCCCCGTGCATCCGACGACGCGCGCCGACGCGCTCGTGCACGAAGAAGACCGGACCAGGCGAGTCAATCTTGATCAGGGCTGCGATCACGAGCAGCAGCGGCAGCAACGCGACCACGAGCAGCGCCCCGCACAACACGTCCAGGGTTCGCTTGCACCGGAAGCTCGCCGATCCGTTTGCCACGGTTCTTCGCACCGCAGCGTCAGCCCAGGGCAGCGCGGACTCAGATGTCAGTGATGGTCTCTTCATGTCGCACTCGAGAAGGAGGCAGGCTTCACAACCAGCGTGACAGGATGTCGGGGACCGGAGCCACTTCGGTGAGTGCAACAGCCAGTAGCGGCACCCCCGCGGTGACGAGGCTGTCTCTGACCCTGCGAGCCGTCGAATGAAGGGTCCGGTTGGCCTGGATGATCAGCACCACGCCGTCGGTCCAGCGGCTGAGCACCAGCGACTCGCGACGCTCGCCGATGGGCGCGGCGTGTACGAGCACGTAGTTGAACTGCTGGCGGAACTCGTCGAAGACCTGACCAGTGCGGTCGGATGCGAACTGAACGCCCGGATCCGCCGCTGACGATCCCGCCGTCACGAGCCAGAGGTTCGCCCGCACTTCGGCGCCAGCCCGTATCGACTCCCCGTCGTTGAGCGCTTCCGCCAGGCCCGGGCCGGCCGACACGCCGAAGTGGTGATGCAACGACGGCTGCCGCAAGTCGGCGTCCACGAGACAGACACGGCCGTCAACCTGCGCGGCAAGCGTTTCCGCGACGTGACTACAGAGCACGCTCGCTCCGGCATGCGCCTCGAGCGCCGAGAACAGCACGACTTGCCGGTCCTCACTGCCAGGCATCCGAAACAACTGCTGCACGATTTGACGCACAGGCTCGGCATGCGCGCTGCCCACTTCGCGCTCGGTCGCGTACACAGCGTCATTGCCGTGCGCGTCTCCGCCGCTGTCGGCCTGGGCCGCATCCTGTCCGGTGACCTGCGCCACGACGTTCGCGGTGACAAGCCGCGACGGAACAGACAGGTGCCCGCCAGGCGTCCGAAGAGTGCCGCCTTCGGACTTGATCCGCCTTCCCGCTCTACGAGCCATCGCTCAAGCGCCGCACAGGTCTATCGACGGCTTCCCACACCGACGATGAACTGATGACAGGGACGTTGAGAAGCGCGTACACCTCGTCAGCCGAGCGAAACGAGGGATTCAGGAGATTCGCGATGAATCCGACGCCGAGCGATCCAGCGACCGCCGCGACCCCTGCGAGGAGCAGGAGCACGGTCCTGGGCGGGCGCGCCGGCTTCAAGGGAACGGTCGGCGCATCGGACACCGCGACGTTGACAATGCCTCGCGTGTCGAGCGCGTTCGAGATGCGTGCCTCTTCCCGCTTGCGCTGGTAGGACAGATAGTTATCCTCGGCGACCTTGAGGTCCCGTTCGAGATCGTGCGCCTGCGGCAGCAGTGCCTCGAGCATCAGGGTGCGATCGCGCGCCGCGGCCAGACTGTTTTGCAGCTGCGTCTGTCTAGCGCGCAGGGCGCCGAGTTCCGATTGCGCTTTTGCCAGTTCGGTGGACAGCCACTCGAAGGTCGGATTGACGTCGGTCGCTTCCTCGCGAATAGGTGCTCGCTCCGCGAGCGCGATGGCGGCACGCGTGGCGGCGAGCTGCTGTTCCACCTCGACCAGTGGCGGATAGTTCGCCTGAAACACGCGAGCGAGCTCGACGCGTCTCAGCTCGAGATCCAGGAGCTTGGCCCGCTGGGTCTCCTGGAGGCGCGCCGATGCCTCACGACTCTCGGTACTGGTTCGTGCCGGTGTGCGCGCCAGCTGACCCTGGAGGATCACGGTGCGCTCGGCCGCGGCCGCCAGCTCGGCGCCGGTCTGACTGAGTGTCTGTGTCAGGTCCGACGCTTCCTTGAGCGCGGCGTCCCGCTCGGTCATGACCGACGGCACCTTGTTGGACTGCAGGAAGTCGGCGACCCGAGCCTTCGCTGCGTCGAACGTTGCGCGGTTGCGGTCGGTTTCCTTGTCGAGGAAGTCGAGCATCCCCGCAGGACGACGAAGCTCGAGATGCTTCTCCAGATAAAGGTCCGACAGCGCCTTCAGGACGCGAGCCGACAGCTGAGGGTCTGGTGAGTCGTAGCTGATCCTGATCAGGCTCGTCTTGTTGATCGGCTCTACCGAGAGCCCCTCCTGCAGTTTCAGCGTGGCGCGCGCGAGTCGCAGCGGCGCGTCCCCGGATCCGGAAGGGGAGTCGAACAACCGATCGGTCAGTCGCTCCACCCAGGACTCCGGGCGCTCGTGCAGGCCGGTCGCGGTCACGACACGCTGGAGCAGGTCGTGGCTCTTGATCAGCTCAACCTCGGAATTCAGGTCCTGCTCGGTGACTCCCTGGACCGCAACGGGCCGCTGCGTGTCGTCGGTCGTGACCATAGGATTGACCCGCTCCTGCCGCACGAGCAGCCTCAGCTCGGACCGGTAGGGCCACGGCCAGACCAGCACCAGCACCGCGAGGACGGTGAAGATGGCGAAAAAGGAGAGGGTGATCGCGCGACGATGGCGGAACCCGATCAGCAAGACGTCGCGAGCCGACAGCACTGGCGCCGCCGGCCTCTCGGAACGCATGGGTACCATGTCAGTCATGTCACCCTCACCGCCTCACGAGCACCGCGACCCACCCAGCCGAGGAAATCAGGGTGCCGATCGTGAGCAGGCTCGGCGCTCGACTCTTCGAGACGGAGAGCAGATCGCCCGGCTCCAGCAGCAGGTCAGCCTTCAAGTCGCCGCTGTCGAGCATCTTCCCGACGTTGATCCGTCGCAGTTCAACGCTGCCGGTCCCAGTGGGCGCACGGCGAAACAGGATGACCTTGCTGCGCTTCGCGTCCGGCTTGAATCCACCGGCAACCGCCAGCGCCTGTGTGACCGTCGTCACGCCTCGAAGTTCGTACTTGCCGGGCCGCTCGACCGAACCGACGGCGACGAAGTACGGGCGCTCGAAATCCTTCAACTCGACCGACACCGCAGCGTCCCGCATGATCGACACGTATCGAACCTTGACCGCGTCTTGCAGCTCCGTCACCGTGAGCCCCACGACCATCAGATCGCCGACGGAGCGGAGGAAGATGAACCCGTCGGGTTGCACGGTCTTCGTCTGGTTGAAGTCCGCGGCAAACGGGAATGTGATCTCGAGCGAGTCGCCCTTTTGAATACGGTAGCGATCCACTGACACGGCCGACGCGGCCTGGGCGTCAGAGGCTGCCGGCCGCCGAGGCGTGTTGGTCTGAGGCTGGGCGGAGGCCACTGTTGCGGCAACGAGCAGGAAGCACGCGGCCCACGTGGCGCGGTCCACCAGACTCCAAGGACGACCGCTAACAGCTGATTTTGGTTTCCTGATAAATCGCACGTGTTTCACCGCCGTCTACTCCACGCGCCCCGTCCCGCTCGCGAGCATTGACTCCGGTTTGCAGCACTTGTCACGTGGCCATCTCCGGGTTCAACTTCCGCCAGGGAACGTGATAGGCAGCCAAAGGCCGACCACTCGCGTACTCCTGGGCAAATGCAAAGCCGACGAAGCGTAAAATTGTCGTTTCGAGGCGCAAAGTATGCCATCAGCCAGCACCGAGCGATCGTCAATCTGCTGTCACTCTCAAAATATGTCCAACAAATAGGTAGACTTTTGTCACGCCGACGGGCAATTAGATTGGTCTGTCGGCATTCTGCTTACAGCGGTCGTTCACGATCGCGGCACTCGGTCCGTCGGCGGTGCTGTCACCGCCCGTTCGCCGAGCCCACTCAGTTCTCGGTTTTGCAAAACAACGCCGGTGTCTCGCCCGTCCGCGCTTCTCGCTTCGGCGTGTCGCTTGGCGGTTCGGCGCGCTTGCCTGGTGGTCACTTGCTGGCGGCCCGTGGCGCGCCTCGCGCCTTCGTCTTCCTTTGCGGCCACGTCGGAGCAAGTCACCGCAATTACGGCGACATTCCGACAACGGCGCGAGAGGAACGCCTGTGAGGTGGGAGGCTGGGGCACCGAGCGTTTGAGGATCGACATCCGCGCAGGTGTCGGCCGGCACGGACCAGGGCGCCGTGGAGCGTCGACCGTCCCCCAAATTTGATAGTTACTTGACTTTACGAACTGTGTAACATCGTCGAACCTGTGTGCGCCTCGTCGGCCCGAGGCATGAGGAGTCCGAACATGAGCAAAGGGATCTACCTCGGCGTTCTGGGAACTGCCATCGCGACGGCATCCCTGATGCTGCCGAGCGTGGCGGCGGCAGCCGATACGGTTGCGAACCCCACCTTCACCAAAGATATTGCCCCGATCTTCCAGGACAAGTGCGAAGCGTGTCATCGGCCCGACTCGATCGCCCCGATGTCGCTCGTGACCTATGAAGACACGCGTCCCTGGGCTCGCTCGATTCGCTCGCGCGTCGAAGCACACCAGATGCCGCCTTGGAACATCGACAAGACCATCGGCATTCAGGAATTCAAGAACGACCGGTCGCTGAGCGACGCCCAGGTTGCCACCATCGTCAAGTGGGTCGATGCGGGCGCGCCGAAGGGCGACGTCAAGGACATGCCCAAGCCGGTTCAGTGGCCCGACGACCAGGGATGGAACTTCGCCAAGCAGTTCGGCCAGAAGGAACCCGACCTGGTGCTCAAGTCGACACCGTGGACGCAGAAGGCCGGTGCGAACGACACGTGGTGGCGTCCCGTCATCGCGACCGGCTTGACCGAGCCGCGTTGGGTCCGCGCCATCGAGATTCGGCCAGCAAGCGTCAAGGGCCGCAAGATTACCCACCACGCCATCGCGCGTCTCCAGCAGGACGAGCCCGAGACGCTCGCGCAGAACGACCTCGACGCGAACGGCCAGCCCCAGCCCGGCACGTTCATGGAGTGGGCCGTCGGCAAGCAGGGTGAGATGATGCGTCCGAACTCGGGCAAGTTGATGTTGCCCGGTTCGAAGATCTACTGGGACGTCCACTACTCGAACGGTGGGGAAGACATCACCGACAACGTCGAACTCGGCATCTACTTCTACCCGAAGGGGCAGGAGCCGAAGTACCGCCAGGTGCTTCACTTGATGGGTGCGACCAACGCGGGTGGCGTCGATATCGCGCCGAACACGGTGAAGTCGACCGAAGGCTTCTTCGTCCTGAAGGAGAACGCGCGCATCGAGAGCTATCAGCCGCACATGCATCTGCGTGGTAAGGCGATGCAGATTTCTGCCATCCTGCCGAGCGGACAGGTACAGCTGCTCAGCTATGTCAGCAACTACAACTTCAACTGGATGAGCACCTACCTCTACGCCGACGATGCGGCCCCGATGCTGCCGAAGGGCACCATCCTGAAGGTCGAGGCCTGGCACGACAATACGGCGGCCAACAAGAACAACCCTGACCCGAACGTGTGGGTGGGTTACGGCGACCGTACGGTCGACGAGATGGCGCACGCGTGGGTCAATGTCACCTACATGGGGGACAAGGACTACGCCGAGGAACTCACGGCGCGCCGTGAACGCCTCGCTGCCAAGCGCGGCACGCAGCAGCAACAGCAGTAGCCTCGGTCACATGACCGTTCGTTAGTCGTTGAAGCGCCGTCCCGCTTGTTCGGGGCGGCGCTTTTTCCATCAGGAGCACGAACCGATGCAGGGATTCCGTGTCGCTGTTGCGACGCTGGTCACAGTGGTCGTTGTCGGATACTACGCCGTGGTGGGTTCTGGGCAGCAGCCCACAGCCCAGCCCACGCTGGCGGCGCCCCCGCCCGCAGGTCTCTCTCAGGGACTGCAAGTGTTTCCCGCTGTCGAAGGGTGGGGACCGCTGAAGGATGGGAGCAACGCCATCCAGATCGGTTATTACAACCGGAACAAAGACCAGGTCATCGACGTGCCTGTCGGTCCGAACAACCGGATCGAACCGGGCGGTCCGGACATGGGCCAGCCGACACACTTCGAGACGGGTCGCCACTACGGCGTCTTCACGATTCCCGTGCCCAAGGACTTCGGTACCAAGAAGCTCACGTGGACGCTGGTCACCAACGGGCAGACCACGCAGGTGCAGCTCGGGCTGACACCGCCGTACTTCATCGACTTCTACAAGAACGCGGCAAAGGGCAACACGCCGCCCGTCATCAAGTTTGCTGAGAGTGGACCGGAACTCTCGGGTCCGTCAATCGGCATGGCCACCAGTCTCAACGCGTCGGTTGGACAGGCGCTTCCGTTGACCTTGTGGGCCAAAGACATTCCGGATACCTACGATCCGGAAGCAGACCTGCCGGCTGACCAGCGCACACGTGATCGCGACAATGCTGCAGCCGCTGCGCGCGGACGTGGTCGCGGCGCACAGAACTTCGACCTCTCCGCAGCTGGCGGAGGCGCGGGCGGACGCGTGGGGCTTCCGACTCGTGGTCAGCAGTCTGACATCGCCGTGGCCTGGAAGGTGCACCGTGGAGCGGCGTCGAACGTGAAGTTCGGTAGTACGGACCCGATTCGACTCAATGACGGTGGCGATCACACCAAGTTCCTCGAGGCGAAGACCACTGCCACGTTCAGTGCGGCGGGCGACTATGTGCTTCGCGCACAGGTGAACGACAAGTCTGGTGACGGCGGCGGCGGCGAACAGTGCTGCTGGACCAACGCGCTGGTCAAGGTGACCGTGAAGTAAGGACGACAATATCGAGACGAGACGAACGGCACGAGACCTCGCGGGTTTTCGTGCCGTTCGCGTTTAGGTCCTCGGTGCTCTGGCTCTAGGCGCTAGGCTTTGGGCGTGGCGCCAAGGCCAGCGCTGTTTCGTTCAACAGTCTCGACCCTCCACAAGTCAAAGTTGTGAGAAAGACGCGCGGAGCTCAGTGTGACCGGAGGCAATGCCCAGAGCCTATCG
>JBEBGB010000704.1:0-2879 GCA_040081675.1 Vicinamibacterales bacterium | reverse complement strand
TAACTGCCGTCGTTGAGCGCGAGGAAGAACGAGCCCGGATAGATGTTCTGCAGCCCGAGGCTGTCGACGTCGGAGAACACGTACTTCTCGTACCACGTGCCCAGCGTGAGCATCACCTTGCGCGTCAGTGTGCAGTCGACCGAGGCATCGAGCCTGGTGATCTTGGCGTTGTCGGCATTCGGAATGTTCTGCACGCCGCCCATGCTGGCGCGCGCGAGCTGGTAGGTGCTGCCCGGATTAGTGGTGAATCCGGCCGTGCCCTTCAGGTTCTGATAGCGGCTCGCGAGGTTCAACGTCGCGCGGTTGGGGACCACCGTGAAGAGCGCGCTCGCGCCTGCCGTGTCCACATCGTCCGACAGCCTGATGATGAAGTCGTCGATGGTGGGGAAGTTGCTGGTTCCATTGTTCACCTGACGGCTGCCGTTCTTCTCACGAGAGTAGTAGCCGGTCACATTCCACTGCTCGCCTGGGGAGACGCTCACTTCACCCGTGTAGGTGTCATAGCTCGAATCCTGCAAGCCGTAGCTCGTCTCCTTGTATGTGTCCTTGTTGCGGAGATAGGTGAACGCAACAGTAGTCATGGGGACCGGCGAGACGTCGAACACGATGCCCGTACGGTCGGAACTGCGCCTGGACAGATCGAAGCGCAGGCTGCCGTCGCGGTTGAGCGCATTCGATGACAGCCCGGCTGGAGGCGTCACGAATGAGGCGTCCTCGCTGCGTGTGATCTCGAGGCCCGAGTAGTCTCGGTTGGCCTTCTCGTACATCGCCCGGAGGTTCGCCGCGTTGTCCATCAGGTGCATGACGACGGCAACTGACGCGGCGTTCTCCGTTGTCTGCTCCACTTCGCGGTAGGTGCGATCAATCGTCGTCCGGCGTACGCCGCCTTCGATCGTCACCAGCTTGAGGTCGTAGCCCACCGTGCCGTCGATGCGGTCGCTTGTGTAGCCGTACGGCACCGTGATACGCGCCGTGCTGGAGAACGTGCGGTCCCAACTGCCGGTGCCAGGGAACGTGATGCGGGGCGTCTTGTTGTCCAGGTCGTACCGACGGAACCGGAGCGCCAGTTGAAGGCCCTCGACCGGCTTCGAGGTGAGGGCCAGCACCACGCCCGTCGAATCGACCTTGCCATTCAGCGACTGCGTCGGCAGCGACGAGGCGCTCGACACGTTCAGAGGGGTCACCACCGCGGTGTTGGTGATGTACGGGAACAGCTGATCGTTCTGCGTCATCCGGCTCATGCTGAAGTCGCCGGTGACGCGCGTGTTCTTCGCCAGTCGGATCGTCGTGCCGAACGTGCCGGACGTGGCCTGATTGTCCGGTGGGTTCACCATGCGTCCGAATGACGGACCCCCAACCGCGGTGGCCGCGGTTCCGGTGCCGACCGTGGCCGCGAGGGCATCGGTCGCCCTGAAGGGACTGTCGAACACCAGTGACTTCACCTGATCGCGATACCAGTTGTAGTGCAAGGCGCCGCGCAGGTTGCCCCACGGCTTGTCGTACGCCGCGGCGATACCCGCGTCCTGGGTCAGATATTCGGTGACCTGGGGGGTTTCCGTGACGTAGCTCAGATAGTTGGACGACAGACCGCCGCTGCCGTGTCGCTGCTCGCGATCGTAATTGAGCTTGAACGAGTACGCCTGGTTGCGCGCCAGATCGGCGACGACCGAGGTGCGCTCTCGCACGACCTTCACGTCAACCGTCGTGCCCGCGTCAACCGACGGTTGGAACAACGGCTGCACGAACGTCGTGAAGACGCGACTCGCTGTCGGCGTCGCTTCCCACGCGTTCTGAATCGCGGCCTGCAGGGTGTCGCTCATACGCCATTCGCCGAGCGCCTGCTGCGAGAGGAACGTCCGGCCGTTGTTGCCGATGCGATGCACGATCGAGTTGTAGTCGGCGGCGACGGCAAACCAGTCCGTCCTGAAGGTGCCGGTGTACCGCTCGTCGAGCTGCTTGACGTTCTGTCCACGCAGATCGAAGCGGAGCTTCTTGTCCCGCCCGAAGAGGCGAAACTCGGGCATGCTGACGCCTTTCACGACGTCGCGGTACTCCTGGAACTTCGACGACTCGACGTCTGGCCGGCTGGCCACGTTGAGAACCAGGTCGCCGGTCTGGAAGTCGGTGTTCTCCTCCGCGGCGGAGGGCTGTTGTGCGCGTGCCGGGGTGCCCAGGAGGAGGGCGCCCGAGGCGAGGAGCACGGTAAACAGTGTGGCTCGCTTCATGACGTCATCTCCCGAAAACAACGCCCGAGGGCGAATTTGAACCGTGGATCGACTGGTGACAGTTGGCGCAGCCGCGGCTCAGGATGCGCGCGCTCACGATGGTCTGCGTCGTGGTGACGCCCGAAGGCGGCGCCTGCGCGACGAGCGGTCCACCGACCGCATTGTTCTTGTCGTAGAGCGTGCCTGGGTGACCGCTGTTCGCGTGGCACCGCTGGCACAAGTACGGTTGCATCGCGACGGTCAGCCGGGGATGGTTGGAGCCGTGCGGATCGTGGCACGTGACACAACTCTCGCGAACGGGCTCGTGTTCCCACACGAACGGGCCCCGCTTCTCTGTGTGGCACTGATAGCACTTCTCGTTCACCGTGGCCGCGGAAATCATCTTTGGCTGGGTCGAGTCGTGCGGATTGTGGCAGTTCGAGCACTGCATCTTGCCTTCGCGCAGCGGGTGATGGGACGTGCGCTGGAATTTCGCGCGCATCTGCTTGTGGCAGGTGAAGCACGTGTCGAAGTCGTTGGCGGTCTTCAACTGTGACGCCGCCGACTTGTAGTTGTGGATGCTATGACAGGAGATGCAGGTCACGTCACGCCGATCGTGCGCACCTCCGTTCCAGTTGGTCCGCGCGCCCTTCTCGTGGCAGGTGAGACACGTCT
>JBEBGB010000134.1:0-10862 GCA_040081675.1 Vicinamibacterales bacterium | reverse complement strand
GCTTGCCGGCGACCGCCACTTCCATCTCCGCGGAGACGCGCTGCGGCAGCCCCATGAATCTGGCGAATTCAACATCCTTCTGTCCGAATTCACGGCCTGCGTATCGCAATGGTTTATGCGCCTGCCAATTCATGATTGTCGTGAACCTCCGGCTCGCCGGAGGCGCGGCGTACTGGAACAGGTCGAGCGCTATCGGATTCACAACGGTCTTCCACGACACGCCGCAACTCGGAACTTCCGGGTGCCGCGCCGGAATCAGACAACCGTTGGTGTAGTGCGCATGGTAGTGGGGCAGATACGTTCCCTCCGACGCTTCGTTCGCGATCCGCATCTGATTGAATCCCGGCTCCTGGTCGATGAGGATCCGCAGCGGACAAATCTCGGCCAAGTCCTGCCATGCTCCGTGATTTCCGCAGTCGATGAAGCAATCGGCGCGGCGGAACAGGTCGGCGACGCTCTCCTCGCTCATGCCGTAGTAGGCCCCTTGGTAGTCTCGAAAGACAATTGGGCGGTTCAATCCAAAACGCTGCAAGAGCTCTGAAACGATCCGCAGGCCTGCTGACGGGTCGTTCCCCATCGTATTGGAGTCAGGTTCGTAGCAATCCCACCCGGTGCTTGTCTCGACGAGATATACATCGTGTCCGAGCGCTTGGAACCCGTAGAGCCACTGCAGGAAACAATTGAGATTCCCGGCCAGTGGGTAGCGGACCATGTACGAACCAAACAGCAAGAGGGCCATATTCAGCGCGCGTCCTTGCGCGTTCCCTGAACCGCAGACGTGACGAGCGTGGAATAGTTTTCCAGCAACTGTTTCGCTCGTTCAGCGGTGGACAGCGCGAGCGATCGTCCGTGAGGACTGAGACAGACGTCCAGCGCCTCTCGGAGCCGCGTCATACTCAGATCGTCGGCCGAGAAGACATAGGGCCAGCCTATTGCGTCCGCCTGCCGTCTAATCTTCGCGCCTCCGGAGATGGGATCGATGCTCACGCATGGAACGCCGTTCTTGAGCGCCAGCACCGTGCCATGCAGCCTGGTGGTGAGCACAACATCCATTCTGGAAATCAGCGTCTCCACCTGCGCCGGCGAGCGCAGGCCGGTCTCGTTCGCATCGAGTCGCGTGTCGATGTCAACGCGCACAATATCTCTGCCATCCAGCAGAGCGCGTAAAGCCGCGTTCGCGCGCTCGTGCAACCCGAGCGCCCCATACTCACGCTGCGGGTGAACGAGGATCACGCCTGCGACAGGAACGCGAAGAGTCGGGCACAGGAACACGACGTCCGGACGCGTCATTCGCGAGCTGTCCCGCTCGATCAATACGTCGAAGGGATTCCACACCTTCAACTCCTGCAGCATGGAGAGATTCACGCCGACCAGTGGACATCCCTTGAAGTGATTCAGGAATTCCGGTATTGGCCAGCCGTTGCCAAAAGGACCGCACACGAATACCACCGCGTCTATCGATTCCCTCGCGACGGACTCCCACGCCACGCCATCGATGAAGGGAGGTGCGGTGGCCAGGACCACGTCGATATCTGCGTCGCGGAGCCATCCTGATACCGCGTCCCGGCACAAAATATCGCCAGCGGATGCGCCCATGTCATCGAAGCTGAACCAGCCGGCAACGAGCGCCCTCATTCGCCCGCTCTGGCACGATTCGTCGTCGTAGGCGCGACATCGCGCGCGAAACAGTCGTCGATGAGCCGGCGTAAGACGTCCGTGGCGTTGAAGTAGCCTTCCGCGATTTCACGCGCTGCCTTCGAGTGACGGACGTAGTCCTGCTCCACCTCGCGGATCGCGTCCACAGCTTCCTCGACGGTGCTAAACCGAAAAAGTCCGCGACCCACCGGAATGACCGGGGTGAATCCTGTGTCCTGCACGACCACCGGCCGGCCGGCCGCGAGGTAACACGCCGACCGGCAGCTGAACCAGCCTGCCTGCGCGACGACGTAGCCATTTTTCGCGATACTCCACTCGGCTTTGGACGACTGGATGTAGTCGCGGTAGGCGTCGACGCTGCCGCAGCGCTCGAACGCGTCGACAGTTGCCCATCCCTTTCGGCGCAGTATCTCGCTGGTGGACAGCCGCGGCAAGGCGGTATCGACATCGGAATCCGCCGACCAGTTCGCGTGTTCGGTGCGACCGAGCGCCACCTCGAAGTGGGCGCTCGGCATCCGGATCGGCAGGTCGACGAATTTCCTGAACTCGAGGTCCTTCTGGCCGAATACCAAGCCGCCGTACTCCAATGGCTTGTAGCTGGTCCAGCTCATGACCGTCGTGTAGACATTCCGGACGTCGGCCGAGGGACTCCACTGGTCCATGACGATCGGCTGGCGAGTCGGGCGCCATGTCATGCTGGTCGCTGGCACGTGTCGCGAATGCATTTCACCGAAGCTGAAATGGTCACGGTGACGGGCGACGCGATCCGCGAAGACGCTGTCGCCAAGCGCGATTCTGGCTTGCGTGAATCCCGGATCGCTGTCGATGTAGACGGTGTGGGGGATGGACTGATAACGTTCGGGATGTTCCACCGACCCGGACACATTGATGAAAAGGTCCGCCGTTCTGAGCACCTCGTTCCGCTTCGCGTCGCTCAAGCCGAACCAGCGATCCTCAATTGGAAAGCGATAGGCCCAGCGGTCGGCCATCCCGATGCGGAGCATGACCGACTTGAGGTGGGCGATATTCGCGCTGCAGTCCCAGGCCACCCAATCATCGCCGGTTGGCCCCCCGTCCAGCCTGTAAGGCCATTCGCCGGAGTCTTCAAAGTAGTGCACGTCGTGGCCGAGGCGACTGAGCCCGAGAGGATACTGCAGGTAGTCCCAGGCGACCCCTCCAAGGACGGGATGCTGAGCAATCAAGCCTGTGACGACAATGCGGAGCTGGGAGGAGCGCTGCATTGTGTCAGCGCGAGAGTTGAAGGTCGACGTTCTCCTGAGGCATCTGCTCGAGACGACCGTCGTGAAGATGAAGCCGCGTTTCGCATCGCTCGAGCGTCGACAGGCGATGCGCGATCATGAACGTCGTTCGGCCTTTCATCAGCCGATTCACGGCCTCGATAATCTTGGCTTCCGTCCCCGTGTCCACCGCGCTCGTCGGTTCGTCCAGGATCAGGATGGGGGCATCGCGCAGGAACGCGCGGGCCAATGCAATCCGCTGGCGTTCGCCCCCCGACAACGTGATCCCCCGCTCACCGATGAGGGTTTCGTATCCTTCGGGCAACGCCTCAATGAAATCGTGCGCGTTGGCCATACGCGCGGCCTCTTCTATCGCCCGCCTGGACGCGCCAGGCGCCCCATACTCGATGTTTTCCCTGACCGACGTCGCGAACAGGACGGGGTCTTGCAACACAATCGCGACCTGCTGTCGGAGATCCTGCAGCCGGTACTTGCGGAGATCGACCCCATCGAGAAGCACCGCCCCGTCCTTCGGATCATAGAAGCGCAAGAGGAGGCTCATGAGGGTCGATTTTCCCGCTCCCGTTCTCCCCTGGATACCCACCGCCTGCCCGGCGTTCACGTGGAAATTGACGTTCTGAAGGACCGGATGACCGTCGACGTAGTGGAACGAAACATTCTGAAAGACGATGTCCCCTCGCGCGCGCGTCACCGGTATCGCGTCCGGCGCATCCGTGATATCCGACACCTGATCCATCACGGAGAAGACACGCTCGGCGCTCGCCAGCCCGCTCGCCAATCCCGTCGACGTCTTGCTCATGGTCTGGATCGGCCCGAAGATGCGGCCGATGTAGGCGATGACCATCAACAGCTGGCCGAGGGTCAGAATGTCCTGCTGGACATGCCTGACGCCGACGTAAAGAACCGCCGCCGTTCCGCATCCGATGACAGACGCCGCCAGCACTTCGAAACAGGTCTGAATCCACGTGGCTTTGACCGTGAAGCGAATGCGCTCATTCGACACGTCCTTGAACCGCTGTTCTTCGCCCTCCTCCCTGCCGTACGCCTTCACGACCCGCAGCGAGGAGAGCGCCTCCTGCACGAGAGACATCGCGGCGCTGTCTCGACTCTTCACGGCCTTCCACTGCTTCCGCAGCCGGCCCGAGAAGATTCGCACCAGGATGACGAGCGCCGGCGTCGTGGCGAGCGCAATGAGCGAGATGTTCCAGTCGATGACGCTCATCACCGCGAACACTCCCACCAGCGGGAACACGGCTGTGACAAACGGAATCGTTGATGTGACGAGGACCTCACGAATCGAGTACGCGTCGTGCTGAATCCGGTACGTGGAGTCCGCCGCCCGCAGCCGGTCGTGATAGGTGAAGGCAAGCTGCTGGATGTGTCGGTACAGCTGCGCCCTCAGCCGCAGCACGAGCTTCTCTCCCGTGTACGTCTGGAGCAGCCAGGCGCCCGTCCATTGAATGGTGGACAGAATTCCGAGAGTGCCCGCCATCACAACCGCCAAGAGCAGAAGTCCGGACGTGTCGTCAATCCACCGCGCAGGAACCCATCGCGCCAGCAAATCGGGCACTGGCTCAGTTCCAATGACGTGGTCGACGATGATCTTCAGCGGGACAGGCGTGAGCAGCGTGACGGGCGTGGAGAGCAGGCTGATCCCCAAAAGAGCCGCAAGATGCAGCCAGTAGGGACGAGCCACCATCAGCATGCGCCACAGCAGCCGAGGCCCCGTGTACTTATACTCCACGGTCGATAATCCTAGTCCCTCGGAGCGAATGCCGGGCCACAAAACCGACGCGTGGAAAGCGCGGCTCACACGATCGTCGGTCCGCCGCGCCGGGGGCGCGACGATCGCGATGCGGTCCATACGCCTGATCTCTAGCCGCGATCGGCCTCGAGCTCAACTATTTTCACCTGACTGGCGGGGCGCTTCACCCGCTTCACGGTGGGATTGACCAGCCCGCATGCCAGCGCGCCCTGGCGGACGGCGCTCGTGGTCATTGCGCACTCGCGAACCGATCGCCACGCGAGCGGAAGCGCGATCAGTCCAAATCCTGCCGCTGCCACACCTTCGCCGCTCATCGCCGCGGCTCCCGACAACAGGGTAAAAGCGGCCAGCAGCATCAATACAAGCGGAGGGTACCGTGGATACGAGCGCAGCCGCACGAGCTGCGTGCCGGATCCCGTATCCTCGAACGCCATCAGCAGCCGCGAGCTTCCGAACAGCCCGCCCCGCACTTCGAGGTCCCACCCGCTATACGAGCCGCCATGGAGCACCACCGAGCCCGCGGTTTTCATGGCGTTCATCATCGCCGCCAGTCGCGCCTCCGGCGGCTGCCACCGCGTCACCACGAGCGGGTACTTCGTCGGCAACGGCCAGGTGAACGTCTGAGGCCCATGCGTGCGCCACAGTGTCAGTCCGTGGCGCAGCCGTCCGCTGAGACGCGCAACAGGCTGCATGAGATGAAAGAACCCCACGGTGGCGTAGGCGCAGGCCCGCGCGTACCTCGATGCGGGGAGCGTCGTGAATCTCGCTTTTGCCGCGCTGAGCGCCGCCTGAGCGACCGGCGGCGCGAGCGACAGCAGAAAGAGCGGGACAGCCCACAGGAGCGGCGCCCAGAGCAATCCGCCAAGGGAAACTATGGCCAGCAGCCCGACCACCAGATGCCACTCGGGCATCAACGGTAACGAGTTCAAGAAATTCAGCGGTGTGTCGGTTAGAGATTGGAATGGAGCGAGGCCCCACATGCCGTGATAGATCCGCCCGCTCCGCGCGAGCGGCTTCGTGAGCCCGCGTCCATAGAGCCGCCCGGCCCACGACACGTGTCCAATGCCATTATATTTTTCCGGCCATTTCCGTTCCAGCATGGCTTCGGCTCGGCCGTAGCCCAGCTGCTGGCGCCAGTAGGCCTTGATGGAATTCCTGTGGTGATGCCACACCATCGCCGGCGCGGAGAAGCCGATTGTTCCACCGGCTTCCTGCAGTCGCCAACAGATGTCCACATCGTCTCCCGCGGCTCGAAATTGCGGATCGAATCCGCCAATAGCGCGAAGCGCGTCCACGCGAAAGGCCATCGAGCAGCCGGGAATGTGCTCGGCCTCGCGATCGGACAGGAGCACGTGCACGGGACCGCCCGGCGAATTCGCCACGCAGTCCGCGATCCATCCATCCTCCGGAGGTGCGATGTTCCAGCCGCCGACGCCAACGTGCTTGCTGGCGCCAAACGCGTGCGCGAGATAGGTCAGCCAATGCGGATCCGGACGGGCGTCGCCGTCCGTGTACGCCACGATCGTGCCTGTGGCCGCTTCGAGGGCGGTGTTTCTCGCGTGGCTCAGTCCTCGGTTCGGTGTCCGGATCAAGCGGAACGAATACTCCGCGGCAATCGCCGCGGTCCGATCGGTCGACCCGTCATCGACGATGATGACTTCGAAATCGGGATAGTCGAGCTCTTTGAGACCCTCGCAGCAGTCTCGAAACGTCTGCTCGCCGTTGTAGACGCAGACAGCCACCGACATGCGCGGCCATGTGTTGTCGCGCGCGAACGGGACCTCCGCGAAAGCGCGCTGGACTGCGGCCAGGGCCGGCTTGGGATTGCGTTCGCGGTCGGTGAGTCCAAATTCCCAGTCCTCGACGTCCTCCCCGCCGCGATACCACTCGTCGGTCCACGAGAATACGAACGCGCCCACGGCGCCTGCCGCGAACGTCGCGCGGATCTGCCAATCGAGAACGTGCGCCTGCTGTTCCGGGCCGTTTCTATAACTATCCAGACCCAGCTCGCTCATGAGCAACGGGCGATCGCCCGCGAGGTTCTGCAGTCGCGCCAGATAGGCATCCAGGCGCTCCTCGGTCTCCAGGTACACGTTGAACGCCAGGAAATCCAGGAACGGCAGCTGGAGGTACTCCGTCGACGGATAGTTCACATAGGTGACAAGCGCGCCTGGATCTGAACGCTTGACGACGTGATACAGCTGCTCGAGATATCGCTCCACCTTGCGGCGGCCCAGCCAGCGGACCATCGACGCCGAGATTTCGTTGCCGAGGGCGTAGCACAGCAGCGCCGGATGGCCCGCGACTGCTGCCACTTTGTCACGGATGGCGGCCTCAATGTCCGGAGCCTTCTCCGGATCGGCCAGATACCCTGCGTACTGCTCGGCGGAGAGTCCAACCATCACGCGCAGACCATGACGCGCGGCGATGTCGAGCAGATGGCGAGGCGGCATCATGTGGGGAATGCGAACCGTGTTCAGGCCCGCGGCGGCCATCTGCGCGAAATCTCTCTCGATGACGTCAATTTGCTGGTATTCGCGCTTCTGATCATCCGGGCGGAACGCGCCATATGTGGCGCCGCGCACCCAGTACTTATCGCCCGCGACGTAGAGGAACTTTCCGCGCGCGACGGGACGAGAGAAACCGACGTGTGGTTCAGTGATGCGATAAGCGGACGAATTGATGGATGTCATAAATTAACGAAGCGGAATCCAAACACGGAACTGACATGGGCACTGACGCAACAACACTCGAGCTTTGACTTACTAGGCCACTCCCGACGAAACCGTCTGTCTGTGGCTCGCGACAACAAGAGCTGAAGCAATTTCCAATCCAGCGCGAGACATTTTTTTGTCGTGTTCCTTTTCAACATTTTTCCTGCCGTTTTCAGATATTGGCTTGGAGGAATGATCGCTGCGGCAGAGACATTTCTGTCTTGAACTCATTTCATAGCCACGGATTTGCTATGCCGTCGTCGCTGGGACGTGCAGTTGAAAGTCAGCTTACATCGGGGATATGCCTGTCCTATAACAAGTCCGTTTCAGAGTTGAAACAATTCATCCGACTCCATGCGGCCGCATTGTCGAGTTCGCGCGCCTAGTCCCAGTACAAGCGCGTTTGCGGCTCGGCGTGTAAGCGAACGGCTCGAAATGTCCGTACCTCAGAGCAGAGTTTCGCGGCGGCAACCAGAAGCTCTGACACCAGGAGGGACATTTTCGAGTGAAGACGACAGACATCAAAGCGTGGCGCGGCGTAAACGACGAATCGAGGGACGGCTGCGGCCGACGACGTGGACGGCGCAAGCGACACCGATGTACCAGCGAGCAACATCCAGTACGCGCACTGGTTCGCGTCGCTGGAAGACGCGCTGCAGAAGATCGACGCATTTCGGTGGGACCTACGATGAGCATCGTCCTCACCGATTTCTCAAGGGCCTGAGCCCTCGGGAATTTGCTCAGAGGGTGCTCACAACTGCTGCAGACTCACCGTCGTAGTGGTCCGAGAAAGCCGGTCCCCTCAGCGGCGCGGAGTGGGACATTTTTCGGGACTGGGACAAAACTGGGACAGCCGACCGTGATCGGGGCGACCGTCGCTCACCTGATCGCACGTTTTATTGAGTGCCCTTCCTGAGAGAGGGGTAACAGTCCATACCGGAGACATGGGTGACACTTTGCCCCTTCAGAGGAGGGGGCATGCCTTGGAAGGAGTGTCATGTCATGGACGAGCGTCTCCGGTTGGTGGCCCGCCGGCTCGATGGCGAGAAGATGGCGGCCCTGTGCGCTGAGTTTGGGATCTCCCGCAAGACGGGCTACAAGATCTACGACCGCTACAAAGACTGCGGCGTCGAGGGCCTGACGGACGGTGAAGACTCACCTTGCCGTCGGCTTGCGAGGCCAGGAAATCGTCACGTAGGAGCGAATGAAACGGCCCTGGTCAGCAGACACGGTCACGGTCGCCGAACGACTTCCGCGAATGCCATCCGCCGCAATGGACTCTGACGGGAGCGTGATTTCAATCTGATCGCCCTTCTTGAACCTGACCTGAGATGCCCCGGTTAGCATCCATGTGAGAAGAGACTCAGGCATGATCTCGGAACGCGAAGGACTGAAGTTGATCACATATAGGACAAAGTCAGCCCCGACGGCTGTCTCGAAGACGACTGACCCGTCGACAGCCGTCATCGACCATGAGCCCCCGTCGGCCCCGGTCGAGGACGACTTGTCGTTGGTCAAGCCCAGCTGCGCAGTGAGCTGGCTCCAGCGATCGGAACTCAAGATGCCTCTGGACCCGACCCCATCCAACATTTGAAATGCCTCGCGGGCACTCCGATCAGCCGGGTTGGACGGCGCAACCAGCTGACTCTTGGCGGCTGCTGTCACACTAAAGACCGCGGCGAGGAACAACCCGACTGCCAGCCGACCCGACATGGTTGTGTTCATCTTCACACTGACTCCTGCTGCCCATCTCGTGGGTCGGTTAGAATAGCTGCCGAGGCTACCATGATGGTTCCCGCTGATTTCAAGGCCAACCCGACCAGATGTCACGTCTGCGATCATGTGATTTATCACATGTGGTCGCAGCACGAACTTGTTCGTCACGTGTGCGGTTGCCCAAACGACAGGAAGCCGGATCTGCCCGAAGGAATCCTGGTGCCGGACGACTCCGGTTGCCTCTTCACTCATCACACACACAATCTTGCGAAGGACTCTGAGCTGCCGATCCGCTAAGAGCGACCACCGCCTAGCGGATAGCGACGGTTAGAAGGACCGATTCCCGGTCACCCTCGAAACCGCTCGTAGAGGTACGTCGACACGATGATATGTACGCAATTCGTCGCGTGCGCATAGCCTTCAACCGTAGTCCGGTACATTTGTCGGAAGTGATCGACGAATTCGAGACTTCCCTTATGGCGGCACATGGCAGTTGAAACGAATTCAGACGCAAAGTGCATTCTGGGGCCGGCCTTGTCCTCCAGCCGGCTTCTGTAGATCTCGATCGACCCCGGTGCGTCCTTGCTCAGATTCTCGACGGCCCATTTCGCAGCCTTGAATCCAAAATGACCACCGAAGTCATTGCGGATCTTCTCCAGATATCGGTGGTTCTCCGTAAAGTACTTCATGGCCTTGACCCACGTTGTGGTCATCTCGGGCTCGAAACCCCCTTTGACCAGTAGCCAATCAGGATTCTCATCGAGCATCGTTAGAGCATCTGAGAATTCGGAAAGCGTTGCGATTGATCGACGCACGAAATAGTTACGTCGGTAGTTCTCACCGATCGCCTGTAGATCCGGAAACTCCTTCTCAAAGCCTTTTAGCTCAATGCGGAGATCCTCGTACAGCACCGCGATCTGCGCCACATTGGCGTGCAGCGCCACCGGCTCCACACCTAGGGCGGCCCAAAGACGCCTATAGACGGTCCTCGAGGTCAGGGTCATAACGTTTCGTTCCGAACGAGACTGCCGGGGCCGGGTCTTCGCCGAGCTCAACCTGCACGGCGCGGCCTCTCGGGCGATTTCATCTATGGCCTCTTGTTCAAAAGTGACCGCAAGAGGCGCGGCGATCCCCGGAAGTTCGTTCTCGCCAACCGCTCGAAGGCATCCGCCAAGTCAATGAGGCCACGAGCTGCCGCGAGATCCAGCACGCCGAGCGTTCCAGTCACAGCCAATCCGCGTTGCCGTGCTATCCCGCGCGCCTTCCGCTCGTCCAGCAGAACAAGGCCATCGTCGACGGATTCTGCCAGAACGATGGCCTCACGTTCGCCGGGGCCAAGCTGCCGTAGTTCGCTCGGGATATCGACGGCGACACGACTCTCAAGCCAATCTGGCGCCGTGACCAACCATCCGCGCACTTGAGCAGGCGCGGCTGCAGAGCCGAGTTCCCGAAGAACGGCCTCGGGTACGAGAATCCGGTTGAAGAGCGCAGGAAGGAGTTGTTGAAGTTCGATGAGAACCAGGTAGTTCAGCGGAGATGTGTTCGAGACGACCGTCATTGTCGCGAAACGCGATCAATGTCCTTCCGGTCCTGCTCCAGATCCTCTTCCGTGTACGCCAGGTAAGCCTGGCGTTGCTTGAGAAACGCCTCGGTGTCCCAGAACGACAGCCCTAACAGACGACCCACCTGATCGCGCGTCAACGACCCGTCTCGATAGCCTTCGCTGGCGATGGCTTCGAGGGCACCACGCGA
>JBEBGB010000703.1:0-2887 GCA_040081675.1 Vicinamibacterales bacterium | reverse complement strand
CGCACGCAGCTCTCGCTTTCGCGAAGCCTGACCGGCGTCGTCGCGCAGGTACTGTTGAAGAAGACGGGCGGTGGTCGCCTGGCCGCGCGGGAACTCCTCCTCAACACGCCAGCCGTGGCGAGTCTGCTCGCCGACGGGAACACCTCGCAGTTGCCAGTGGCCATCGAGAGTGGACGCCGCGATGGGATGGTGCCGCTGAATGATGCGATCGGCGCATTTGCCCGAAGCGGCGCCGTCGACGTGCGTGAAGCGTACAGGTGGTCCGCCGATCGACCAGGGCTGCTGACGCTATTGCATAGCCACGGCGTCGACACCTCGACGGTCGAACGCTTCGCCTGACGCTTTCCCGCGCCGGCCTCTACCGTTCGACGAGCGGCTCGAGCTCCCTCATCACGTACTGCAGCACGTGCTCTTCGGTCAGGTGCGCCACCGTTTGCTCTGCGACAGCCTGCTCGTGCTCGACGACGCGCCTGCCGCGTGAGCGACTGGACTTGCCGAGCACCATCGGTTGATCGCCTGACGTGTCGAGCGAGAGCTCGATGTAGTCCTCGGTGTTTCGGTCCGACATCAATCGCACGCCGCCCGACGGCGTGAAGACGGTGAACGGGTAGCCGCTTACTCTGAGCACGTTGGCGATCTGCTTGAAGAGCGGAACGGCGACGATGTCGAGAAACTCGGCGTACGCCCGCGCTGCTTCGTCCGCGCGCGCGCGGCGATCGCCAGCCTGGCGCTTGGCTCTCTCGATCGTGTCGGTCACTCGCTTCCGAACAACGGAAGTCTCCATCAGATCACACCTTTCGAGCGGAGTTCGTCTATGCGCTGTCGGTCGAGGCCCAGATCCGCGGCGAGCACGGCCGCGGTGTGTTCGCCGAGCAACGGGGGCGGCGTCCGTACGGAACCCGGCGTGTCGGAGAACTTCAAGGGTGTTCCGGTCATCTTCAACGTGCCAACGGTCGCATGCTCGAGTTCGACCAGCATGTCACGTGCAAGCGTCTGCGGATCGGAAAAGACGTCGTGCAGATCGCGCACCGAACCGCACGGCACGCCGTTGGCCTTGAGTTGTTGGATCCAATGTGCGCGCGTGTGCGTGCGCATCTGCGCGTCGAGTGCAGGCTTCAGCTCGTCGTAGTTCGTCACGCGTTGCCGATTGGTGGCGTATCGGGGATCGACAGGGAACCCGGTCACCGTACAGAAGCGCTGCCACTGGTCGTCGTTGCCCACCGCGACGACGAAGTCGCCGTCGGAGGCGGGGAAACTCTCGTAGGGCACGATGGTCGGGTGTCGATTGCCGAGGCGCGCTGGCGCTGTGCCGTTCGCGAAGTAGATGCCGGCCTGGTAGCTGAGGAGCGCGACGACGCTGTCCAGCATCGCGATATCCACTTCCTGCCCGCGTCCAGTACGTTCGCGCGCGAAGAGGGCAGCCGTGACGCCCTGAGCGGCGAACATTCCCGAGACGATGTCGGCAATGGCCACACCGAGACGGTACGGTGGACCATCGGCCGATCCTGTGATACTCATCAACCCGCCTTCGGCCTGCATGACGGCGTCGTAGCCAGCCTCTTTTTGTCGTGGTCCCGTGTGTCCGAACCCCGAGACCGAGCAGTACACCAGCCGGGGGAACCTGGTGGAGAGCGAGTGGTAGTCGAGACCGAGCTTGTCGAGTGTGCCGGGCCTGAAGTTCTCGACGAGAACATCGGCCTTCGCAATCAACTGCTCGAGCAGCGCGCGACCTTCTGGATGCTTGAAGTCGATCGTCACGCTCTCTTTGTTGCGATTGATGCTGAGGAAGTAGGAGCTCTCGCCGCTGATGAATGGCGGACCCCAGCCGCGCGTGTCGTCGCCCTTGCCAGGTTGTTCCACCTTGATGACGCGAGCGCCCATGTCGGCCAGCATCATCGTGCAGTAGGGACCCGAGAGCACACGTGTGAGATCGAGGACTGTAATGCCGTGTAGCGCGCTCATATGAGTCGCTAAGTATGACGCAAGGGGCGAAGGTGAGCGGTATGACAAGCGAGAGGACATCGACGAGGCGTTCCTCTCGCTCGGGTGGCGAGTGACCTCGCGATTGTGGCCACATGTGGCTATACTGGGCCGATGCACACCGGCATACGCGAGCTGAAGGACAACCTGAGTCGATACATCCGTCGAATCGAGGCTGGCGAGCGCATCGCCGTGACCGCGCACGGACGGGTGGTGGCCGAACTCGTGCCGCCGTCAAGCTCGAAGGCCGGTCCACGCAGCCACTACGATGAGTTGGTTGCCAGGGGTGTCATTCGGCCTGCGCTCGATAGCGGCGACCCGCTCGAAGACTGGCCTGACATCCGGTTGCCGGCTGGAACTGCCGCGGCCTTGATCAACAGCGACCGTGGCGAAGCGTAGCGCACCGGCTGGTCGCCGGGTTCGGGCTCCCAGACGGGCGGTTCGGACGGCGCCTGACGTCCCGCTTTCGACCCGCTACATTGAATCGAGTGCGTTGGTCGCGGCGTTGCTGGAGCGCGATACGGCGGCCAGAGCATCGATTCGCACGCCAGGGAAGCGGGTCACGTCCGCGCTGACGCTCGCCGAGGCGGCCCGCGCCATCCTTCGCGCGCGTGCGAGCGGGCGGCTGAGCGAGGCGAACGAACGCGCCGCAACACGTGCACTCCAGGTCTTCGCCCGCCGCTGCGACATCGTCAGCGTGACTGATGATGTCCTTGCGCGTGTTGGCCGCCCCTTCCCCGTGGAACCCATTCGGACGCTCGACGCCGTGCATCTGGCCACGGCAGAAGTCCTGGCCGAACCGCCCGCACTTGTGACGATCATCACGCGGGACGCTCGAGTGCGAGACAATGCGCGAGCACTCGGCTACGTCGTTGAGTAACGAGGAGGGTCCGGTTGGCGATGACCC